>JAIRZN010000044.1 GCA_031267205.1 Tannerellaceae bacterium
GTTTTCGAGCTGACATACTCGCCCAATCTACCGGCGAGTTCCCCAAGCCTCATCCTCGCGCCGGCAAACCCGCCAAGGACGAGACTGATAACGACGGCGAGCGGCGATGCCATAGCGACCGCCATTTTTACCCCCAGTAAGAGCGTAAACAATCCGACGGCTTGAAAATATACCTGCGTGTACTTATCTTTCATGCCTTTGCCCAGCGCTAATCCTATCGCGCTGCCTGCGGCTACGGCGGCTGTATTTACGAGCGTGCCTGTCATTATGATTTGACGGCGGGGTTAGATTTTCGCCGGCGGCGTTCCGGCAAAGTCATTGCGACGAGGTCTTCGTCGGTTACGAGGTCGTTAGTGTCGAGCATATTCGTATACAGCATATGGAATGCATCCCTGACGGCTTTCTCGGCCGTAAGGAATTCTACCGTGGCCTCACGGTTTTTCATATCCGTAGCCAACCATGCTTCATGCGCCCTGACATAGTCTTCGTATATCTTGAGGAAGCTTGCTTCGTACCATATACCTTCAGGCGTGCCGCTACCGAATCCCATACCTTTGCGCCGCGACGGAACGCTTAGATGTTCTGTGACTTGCAATAGCTGGGAGTAAAGCTCGTCATGGTTCATTTTCATCCATTTGCTCATAGTCTTTTGTTTTAAAAAAATTAGTATTCTTTTTACGAATGCCAAAGATATGAACAAATCAGACAATTACAATAACCTTCCGCAACCTTCCGCCGAATATGCGCAGGGCCGGAGGATACGTCATTCACTCGCTGCTCTCGTAGGCCGAAACCCGCACTCGCGCAACCGAGAGCGAAGTAAATATGCCGAAGGCGTTGTGTATCGAACTCACCGGGTTGGCCAGGTCGGAAGAGCTGATGCGCTCGTACAAATCCACATAATCTTTGTTTACACGGTAAACGTATATCCAATGGACGCCTGCCGAACGGAAATCGCGAGCCGTAGCGCGGTGGGTATTGCCGCGGAACGGTTGCATCATGCGCTGACCGAAGATGCCGAGCGAAGGCATGTCGGAAGTGTTCGGACTCTCGATGTAGACCTGGTAATAGCCGTCGCCGGCGTCGTCCCATGTGACGATGACTTCGGTCGTGTCCGAATCGTTCCAAAAGTATCCCGACGTGGTTATCTCCAGCGATTCCGGCTCGACGCGCAGGTTACGCACGGGCGACGGCACGGTTGCGACGGCTTCGACGCTTTTGTTGTTGTATTCGAATTGCAGGGCGTACTGTTGGTTTTCGCGTATAGTGTCGCTCCCCAGGTCGAGGGAGTAAGCGCCGGACGATGTCTCAGCCAATTCCCTGCCGTTGACGTTCACCTGCAGTCCGCTTATGGGTTTGGAAAGCTTGTAGTCGTCCTTCAGGTATACTTCCATGCTGTAAACTTTGACGCTCAGGGCGCTCGCGCCTTCCTGAAGGTAGCTTTCCACTACGGGCGTCCCGGTGTCGACACTGTAATCCATTAATGCTTCGCCGCAGCCTGACATGGCGGAGAGCAGGAAAGAAACTGTTATCAGATCAGGTATTTTTTTCATCGCTTAATTCTTAACTCTTAATTCATGATTTAATAATTACTTCAACTGTATGCTGAACGTTACGTTCGGCGTGAATCCAAGGAGGTTGATGTTTGTCTCCGTAATTCCGACGGACTGGTCAAAGGAGTATTCGCGGTACCATACATTGACGTGGTCGTAGACGTTGAAGAGCGAGACGCTGACGCTCGACTTGATTCCTTTGATAAACGACAGGTCGTACTTCGCCAGCAAGTCCAGACGGTGGTAATCGGGATAGCGGGCGTTGTTCTTCTTGTCTACGATGATGAAGTTCATCTGTCCGTTGCTCGGAGTTGTGAGCGTATAAGCGCCGATGGGTTCGGTGAAGGGTTTGCCGGTGGCGTAGATCCACGACGCGGAAAGCGTCAGGTCGCGCACAGGCTTGTAAGTGACGACCGTCTTAAACTCGTGCGTCACATCCTGGTTGGCGGGGAAGTATCCGTCGCCGTAGACGGGGAAATTATAACGTGTCTGCCCGAACGTGTAACCTATCCAGCCTGTCAGCTTGCCGTATTTCTTCTGCACGAGGAAATCAATGCCTTGCGAATAACCTTTTCCTGTGTAGAAAAACTCCTGGTAGCCCGCATTGTCGATAAAGGAAGGAGCGAATCGTAGGGTGTATTCGCTAAGGTTGTGAAGCTGCTTGCGGTAGGCTTCCACGTCGAAAAGGAAATCTTTCGTCTCGTAGCTTGCGCCGGCAATCAGGTGCATGGCGCTGCTTACCGGAACGCCTTCGTTGTCGGACAATAACCATATATCGCGGCTTCCGGCGGAAATATCTTCGCGCACGATACGGTTGACGAACTGGTAGTAGTAGCCGGCCGAAGCTTTGAGATTGATATTGCTGCCGCCCGCCTTGTAGAAGGCCTGGAAGCGCGGCTCGGCGTAAGGGCGCGAGGTGACGTCGTAGTACGACAAACGGACGCCGGGCAGTATGCTCAGCCTCTCGCTAAGCGTCCATCTGTCCTGAGCATAGGCCGAAAGCAGGTTGCCCACGCTCCGCATATCGAGGATATTGAAGGTATCGCTCTGCGAATAGCGGTAATCAATCTTGTAGCCTGAGTAATTCAGCCCGAACTCCAGCTTGTTGCGGCCGTTGAGCTTGTACTCGTTGTCTAACTTGATCGAATAATCCCAGAGGTTGTTCTCCTCGCCCGTATTCATGTCGAACATTACGGCCGTAGGCCCGGAGGTCGCCGTCGTACTGTTGCTGCGGTCGCGAAGGCTGTAATACTTCGAGAAGGAGGCAAGGACGTTGGAGTAGAACTTGCCGTCGCGGTTGCGCGACCATTTCAGGCTGCCGCCGATATTCCCCCAGTTGCTATGGTCGGTAATGCCGCCCGTGAGGGATGAGCTGCCGAAGTCCTCGCGCGAATTATCCAGGACATCCTCGCCGTTGAAGAAGCTGAGCGAGACAATATCCCGTTTGCTCGGATTGTACGTAAGCTTGGCGTTCAGGTCGTAGAAGTAAGACTCCGGCTTCTCGCTGTTGCGCATATTGAAGCGTCCGCCAGGCCCGCCGCCGCCCATCGAGGCGCTGCTTTCGGAATAAACGCTTGTAAACTTATCGTACATGAAGCTTTGGAACGAACGGCGGCCGGCGATGAAGAAGGAGCCTTTTTCGTTGCCGAAGGGCGTCTCGGCGTAGGCGTTAAAGCCCAGGAATCCGGCGTCGCCACCGGCGTTGAACGTCTTGTCGTTACCTGTCTTACCGACTATCTCCATCACGCTCGACAGGCGACCGCCGTATTTGGCGTCAAAGCCTCCCTTATGCAGTTGCACGTCCTTGATGGCGTTAGTGTTGAAGGCGCTGAACACGCCCATCAGATGCTCCTGGTGGTAGATCGTGAATCCGTCGTATAGAACTAAGTTCTGATCCGGCGTCCCTCCGCGGACATACATTCCGGCCGACGATTCGTTGCTTGCCGAGATGCCGGGCATGAGTTGGAAGGTGCGGAAAAGGTCTTTTTCGCCCAAGGCCGGCAGGTCGGCGATCTTAGCCGCAGTAGTCTGTATTATGCCGATTGACAGTTCGGGAATCTTCAACACATCCTCGCGCTTGGCCACGACCTCGATCTCGTCTAAAGCCTTGACGGCCGGCTGAAGCTCGACAAAGAGGTTGAGGACGTTGATTTCGGGCGAGAGGTAGAAGTACTGCGTCTCGTAGCCGAGATATTTGAAGACCAAAGTCTCCTTGTCGGAAGGCACGTTGTAGAGCGTGAAGTAGCCGTCGTTGTTCGTAGTCGCGGCGACCGTAGGATGTCCCTCGACCTGAACGGTGGCGAAGGGCAGGAATTCGCCGTTGGTCTGATCCTTGATGCGGCCCGTGACGGTCAGGTTGCGGCGGCTTACATCGCCGTCGTAGCGTTTATTTTCGAGGTTTGTACGGTTTCGCGGCAGATTTTCCGTAGGCACGACGCAGTAGACGCCCTCGTCGTCCACATAGCACGACATTCCCTTGACTTCCGTGCACACGCGCTCGAAAGCCACCTCTACGGGAGCCGAGAAGAACAATCCCTCATACGTAAAGCCCTCCAGCGCTGCGCTGTCGTACTTGAGCGTCATGCCGTACTTCGTCTCAAAATCCTTCAGCACCTTAAGCACGGGCGTGCGGCGGATATAGTTCTCCATAACCGTCGGCGCGCCGGTGGCCACGTTCTGCGAATATCCGTGGAAGACGGCAATCAATGCGAACAATGATAAAAAAAATGCGTTCCTCATCTTATTCAAATTTGATAATTCATACTTCAATCCAACAAAATAAGGGTATGAAAGGATGATAAGGAAACAAATTGGGTGAACGGCGTGAATAAATTAGTATCCTGCATCCATGCGCTCTTCCTTGAGCCGCAGGACGCCTTGAGGAAGCTCTTAACGGTCGGCTTTCAGGATATTCATCCGTTCAAAAAAATCTTTTCGGAACGTCCGCCCGACAGGCGTCTCGATACTGTCCGTCACGACGGCCTCGCGGTTGTAAGACTTTATCCTCGCCACAGGTATGACGAACGATTTGTGAACGCGGACAAACTCCTGCTCCGGCAGCAGGCTTAATATGCTTTTCAAAGTCATCGTCGGCACGTAGGTCTTGCTTGCCGTAACTATCTTGACGTAATTATCGAGGGCTTCGATGTATAGAATATCATTGAACGGCAGATGTATATTCCGGTAATTGCATTTGAAGATAAGCATGTCGGAGGGCGCAGGCTGTTCTGCCGCAGGCTTTTGTTGTAGCGACCGCCGCAACCGCTCTTCGGCCTTCTCGCAAGCCGTGAGGAAGCGATCGAAGCCAAACGGCTTGAGCAGATAATCAACGACGTTCAGCTCGAATCCCTCGACGGCATACTCCCTGTGAGCAGTTGTGAAAATAATCAGCGCATCCTCCTTCAGCGCGCCGGCAAGGTCGATGCCCGAAATATCAGGCATGCGAATATCCAAGAAAAGCAAGTCAGGCTCCATCGAACGTATGGCAGACAAGCCTTCGAGCGGATCGGTATAAGCGGCCATCAAGCGCAGCGAAGGCGCCTGGTCGCAGTAGCGGCTGATGATTTTCAGCGCAAGCGGCTCGTCGTCGACGGCGATACATTTCATACGATGCGTATTTGGAGTTTTACGTGAAAAGCCAGGCTGTCTTCGCTGATTTCGAGCGAATGACGCTGCGGATATGCGAGCGCAAGACGTTTCTTAATGTTCTCCAGCCCTACGCCAGACGAGCGTGCACGGTCCTTAACCGCCGGCATGACGGAATTATCACAGGCGAACGCCAGCATACCGTTCTCCATCCTTATATTGATATGTATAAAACAGTTGCTATGCGCGCTTATGCCGTACTTGAAGGCGTTTTCGACGAAAGGGATGAACGTTAGCGGCATGATCGAGTACTCGCCGAAGTCGCCTTCCCCCTCAAAGCTCAGCTCAAACTTCTCCGATATGCGTAAGCGTTGAAGATTAAGGTATTCCTTGAGCATATTTATCTCCTTCTCCACGGGGATAAGGCTGGAATCGCTCTCGGTAATGACAAACCTAAGGAAATCGGCCAGCGACAGTACGGTTTTCGGAGCCTTGTCATCCTTGCTCAAAGTCATATAGTAAATGCTGTTGAGGCAATTGAAGAGGAAGTGCGGATGCATCTGCGTCTTGAGGAACGAGAGCTCGGCCTCTATCTTAGACTTCTCCATCTCCATCAACTGCTGCTGCTCGCGATACCACTGCGTAAGCACTTTCAGACCGGCGCTTATGATGAAAACGAACAGGAATTGAATCGTAGGATTGTGCATCCTCATACCGTAAAGCTGCCAGCGGCTTATCATTCCCTGACGCAGCGGCGCGCCCTGCGGCGGAAACAAATCCAACGGCCTCCGCGGAAACGGCATCTCCGGCGGACGGTCGAAACCGTGCAAAGGCTGCACAAGCGAAGGCATGGCAAAGCAAATCAGGAAAAAACACAACAGAGTGACCCCCAAGTACGCCGCGACCTTCTTCTTCGACAGCAAACGGGGAACAAGCACATTCATGTTAAGGTAAAAATACCCGACAAGCAACAATATGTTAGCGATGAAATGGTATGAACTGTGCGGCATCAACCCGTCTCCGGGCAGCATCAGCTTGAAAAAGACCGCCCACCCCGCCAGATGAGCAAATAATTCTAACGCCTTTTTATGTTTCTGTAAGTTCATTGCAAATGCCGTTTCATTAATAGTTGAAGAATCCGTCATAGATGCAAATGTAATAACTTTAAAACACAAAAAAGGCGAACATTACGCGCGCCCTCGTCATAATAAGAATAATTTTGGCGTGCCCGCCACATTAACAAAGAGGGCGTCCCTCTGCTGGCGCGGGCTTGTAGCCCGTGCCGATAGCTTGGTTGCGCCCAATATGTCTTTCCCAGGCGGTGGACACGGGCTGCAAGCCCGCGCCAGCGGGAAATGTAGGGGCGTCCCTCGTGGCGCCCTCTTCGTTTTGACGCATGAATACGAATAATCAGCCCGCGCCAGCGGCATATACGCACAAAAAAGGCGGACACACCGGCCCGCCCTTACAATTTTAAAACATAACGCTCCTTTTTACGGAACGATGGCCTTCATAATCTGGCCCCAGGGGCCTTTTACGCCTACGTTGTTTTCCCAGCGCAGGGCGATGCTGACGGCCTTGCCGGCATCATCAAGGTTGAACTTGAGGATGTAGGGCGAGTCGGTGTCGAAGAG
>JAIRZN010000078.1 GCA_031267205.1 Tannerellaceae bacterium
TTATTTGGAAAAATAGAGCTTCAATGAGTACTCAACGGGCAATTATTTGGAAAAATAAAGCTTCAACGAGTACTCAAGTGCAATTATTTGAAAAAATAGAGCTTCAATGAGTACTCAACGGGCAATTATTTGGAAAAATAAAGCTTCAACGAGTACTCAAGTGCAATTATTTGGAAAAATAGAACTCCATTGAGTACCCAACGGGCAATTATTTGGAAAAATAAATGGTCATTGAGTGCTTGTGGGCGTTTATTATTAAAAATAAATCTTCGATGAGCGTCTGCGGGCGTTTATTACAAAAAATAAAAGTTTGTTGAGCGTTCAGGTGTTGTTACTGTGAAAAAATATGGGCGGTTGGGTGCGCGGGGAGTGTTACGGCGTGAAAGCGGCGACGATTTGGGGGCGCGGGGATGTTTTTATCCAAAGCGGCTTTCCGCTGGGTTGGGGTGGGGGAGGTGCGGCTTTAGGCGGGGGCGGACGACGGGCGGTTAGGCTGAATTATGTACATTTGCGACGTAATCGTATTTTTGATGGTATTTAAATTTATAGCGATATGGCAACACCAATCTTTATGTATCAGGAACCGTTTCCGGTTGAGAAGGACGGGACTGAGTATTATTTGCTTACTAATGAGTATGTATCGACGGCTTTGTTTGAGGGCGTCGAAATCCTGAAGGTCGAACCCGAGGCGCTGACGATGTTGTCGAAGGCGGCTTTTCATGACGCGGCCTTCTTTTTACGCCCTGAACATCAGCGGCAAGTCTCGCGGATTCTCCACGACCCGGAAGCGAGCGAGAACGATAAGTTCGTCGCCCTCACCTTCCTTCGCAACGCTGAGGTTTCGGCCATGGGCAAGCTGCCGTTCTGCCAGGACACCGGGACGGCTATAATCTCCGGCAAGCGCGGTCGACGGGTTTGGACGGACGGCCGCGACGAGGCGGCGCTCTCGAAGGGTGTTTATCAGACCTATACGGAGGAGAATTTGCGCTATTCCCAGAATGCGCCTTTGGATATGTACCGCGAGGTGAACACCGGTTGCAATCTGCCGGCCCAGATTGATCTCTACGCAGTGGACGGGGCGGAATATAAGTTCCTGTGCATCGCCAAGGGCGGCGGCTCGGCCAACAAGACGTATCTTTACCAGGAAACGAAGGCTTTGCTGACGCCCGAAAGGCTTGCGCCCTTTTTGGTGGAGAAGATGAAGACGCTCGGCACGGCCGCCTGCCCGCCGTATCATATTGCCTTCGCTATCGGCGGCACGTCGGCTGAGGCGAACTTGAAAACCGTGAAATTAGCTTCGGCCCACTATTACGACGGGCTGCCGACGACGGGCAACGAAGGCGGACGGGCTTTCAGGGACATTGAGCTTGAGAATCAGGTGCTCGACGAGGCCCACAGGATAGGTCTGGGCGCCCAGTTCGGGGGGAAATATTTCGCGCACGACGTCCGCATCATACGTCTTCCGCGTCACGGCGCCTCCTGCCCGGTCGGGATGGGAGTATCCTGTTCGGCAGACCGTAACATACGTGCGAAGATAAATAAAGAAGGCGTATGGATCGAGAGACTTGAGACTAACCCAGGCCGCCTCATACCCGAAGAGTTGCGGAATGCGGGCGAGGGGAAGGCCGTTGCGATTGATCTCAACCGCAGTATGCCGGAGATACTCGCCGAGTTGGACAAGTATCCGGTGTCTACGCGGCTCTCGTTATCAGGCACGATAGTCGTAGGGCGCGACATAGCCCATGCGAAGCTCAAGGAACGCATTGATGCAGGTCTCGGCCTGCCGGATTACGTCAAGAATCATCCTATTTATTACGCAGGTCCGGCCAAGACGCCTGCGGGGATGGCCTCCGGCTCGTTCGGGCCTACGACGGCGGGCCGTATGGATTCGTATGTCGATTTGTTTCAGTCCGAAGGCGGCAGTATGGTCATGATAGCCAAGGGCAACCGCAGCCAGGCCGTCACCGACGCCTGCCGCAAGCACGGCGGCTTCTACCTCGGCAGCATCGGCGGCCCGGCGGCCATACTTGCTCAGGAGAGCATCAAGAAAGTTGAGTGCCTCGAATACCCCGAACTCGGAATGGAAGCCATATGGCGGATTGAGGTCGAGAATTTCCCGGCCTTCATACTTGTCGACAATAAGGGGAACGATTTTTTCAAAAACCTCTGAGACCTGCTTCTGCGGGAGGTTAGAGCCACCCTTCACGGCGATACCATTCGACAGACTCCTCAAGACCCCGGCGCAAGTCGTACGCAGGCTCTGCGCCGAGGTCTCGCCACAGAGGAGCAGCGTCGCAGGTCCAGTTTCGTCCCCGAAGAATCATGAATTTGTCCAAATTGAGCGTCATGCTCCGTCCTTTAATTTTCCCAACCACCTCAGAGCACAGGCAAGCCAGGAAGACGAGCGGCATCGGTATACGGATACGCAGCAAGCGTTTACGTCCGAGTATTTCCTGTATAAGGGCGGCGAATCCGGCGTCGGTATATTTGCGACCGTCCGACACAAAGTAAGCGACATTGGCGATTGTTTCGTTAGCGGCCGCCATGAGTACGGCGTGCGCCAAATCTTTTACATACACGAAGGAGATATTCTGCAGGCGCATCCCGGCCGTAAAATCGAACCCCGACCGTATGCTTTTTATCTCCATAAAATAATCCTTCTCGCCCGGGCCGTAGACGCCTGTTGGGCGGAGAATGACGTAAGGAAAATACGTCTGCCGGCGGACGATGCATTCGGCTTCGAGTTTACTTTTCCCGTAGGCCGAGTCCGGCGTTTGGGCGTCGCCTTCACGGATCGGGGCAAGCGTTTGCTCGTCGCCTTTACCGTAGCTGCTGAGGCTGCTCATGAGCAGGAACTTTTGCGGCAGGCACTGGGCTTTGGCGAGGGCGTCGACGAGGTTGCGGGTGTAGAGGGCGTTTACGCGGAAGAAATCGCTTTTATTGACCGTCTTGGTGAGTCCCGCATTGTGGATGACGTAATCCCATCGTCCGTGCGCGGCGGCAAACGCAGCGATCTGGGCCGTGAAGACGTCCGGATGAGCGTAATTGAGGTCGATGAAACGAATGCGCTTGTCCTGAAGCCGTTCACGGTTGCTTGACGCCCTGATTCCCGCCCATGTTTCGTATCCTGCGGCGAGCGCTTCGGCGACTAAGAATCCGCCGATGAAACCGCCGGCTCCGGTTATCAATATTTTCTTCATAAGGATTGGGGTATATGGATTGTATTATCAGTGAGGGATTCCAGCGTTTGGGTATCGTGGGATACCATGATGACGGCGCTTTCCCGGTTTATTTCCTTCAGTAATGGGTAGAGGTAAGACTCGAATTGCTTGTCGAGGTACGATCCCGGCTCGTCGAGGATCAAGACCTGCGGTTCGGAGACGATTGCCCGTCCAAGTAAGACACGCTGCAACTGTCCGCCCGAAAGTTCGCCGATAGGGTAGGGGGACAGCTTTTCTACGCCCATTTGAGCGGCGACGTTGTCTATCCTCCGGTTCTGTTCCGGGCGGAACGAGCGAAATCGAGGCTTCTCCGCCATCAATCCTGAGGCGATAACCTCCCGTACGGAGATGGGGAACCTGCGGTCGATTTGATTTATCTGCGGGAGGTATCCCATACGGACGGCGGAGGCTACCGGCAGTCCGTTACGGTAAAAAGCCACCCGTCCGGCGATAGGTTTGAGTAATCCGAGTATGATTTTCAGCAGCGTAGTCTTCCCGCATCCGTTAGGCCCTGCGATACCGAGGAAATCGTGTTCGTGCAAGATAAAGGATATATCCTTGAGAACCACTTTGCCGTCGTAGGCCGCCGTTATGCGGTCGACCTCAATCAGTTTGTCACTCATCAGCCAGGGCGTTAGCAATTGCGATGAGTTCCTCGCTCCATTCATAGTTCAGCGGGTTGACGGCGACTATGCGGCAGGAGGTTTCTTCGGCGATCCTCTCGGCGTTTTTACGATCGAACTCCTGTTGCACGAAGACTACTCCGGCGTGATGCTCTTTGGCCTCGTCGACAAGCGTTTTCAGTTGAGCCGGCGAAGGCTCTTTGCCGTCCGTTTCGATGCACAGTTGGAGCAAGCCAAACTCATCGGCAAAGTACGTGAGCGAGGGATGATAGATGATGAAGGCCCGTTTGGAGAGATGCGAGAGCTTAGTGCGGATCAAGGCTTCCGTTCTGTCAATTTCAGCCGTCAGGGCGGCGTAGTTCCGGCGGTAAAACGCCTCGTTGCTTCCGTCGACGGCGACTAAGGCCTTAAGCGTATTTTCGGCTATCGCCCTTGCCCCTCCGATGCAGCTCCAGATATGCGGGTCGACACCGCCGGGGTGTTGGTGGCCGTGCGATTCGCCGTCATCATCATCTGCGATTAGCTCAAAGCCTTCCGACATATCGAAGACTTTCATTTGCGGATTGTTATCGCGCAGGTTTTTCAGCAAAGCCTGCTCGAATCCGATGTGTCCTATCTGCAGATAGGCGCGGCTCTTGCCCAGCAGCAGCATTTGGCGCGGAGTCGGGTCGTAAACCTCAGGGCTTTGTCCGGCGGGCACTACGGGGAGTATGTCGAACTTGCCGCCGGCGATTTTTTCGGCGAAATATTTCTGCGGCTCGATAGTGACCGCTATATAGTCCCCTTCCTGCGAGATGCAGCCCGCGAGCGCGATCGTTACGAGGAGCGTTGCGAAGAGAAGGCCTCTACGCTTCATGTATCTTTGTCTGTAAATCATTGCAGCTTCTTTTTTAAACACAAAAAGACTACTTTTACGGGTAGCCTTTTTATTCCATGTTTGTTTTCTTTCCTTCTGAAACATCACTTTGGCGTTTAATATTCCTCTTCGTTGAAAAAGAAATCTTCTTTACTTGGATAGTCCGGCCATATGTCTTCCATACATTCGTAAATTTCTCCTTCATCTTCCATTTCCTGCAAGTTTTCGATAACTTCCAACGGCGCTCCCGAACGCTGAGCATAATCAATAAGCTCGTCCTTCGTTGCAGGCCAGGGAGCGTCTTCCAGTTTTGATGCTAATTCCAATGTCCAATACATAGTTCTACCGATTTAAAAATCATACTATTTAATACCTAACCTCACACTAAATGCTCAAATTTCACGCAAAAATATAACTTTATTCCTTAGATGCAAGAATAATCCCAAATAATTTCCTCTTCGTTATTCCGTATACATTCCATGCGCGCCAGAACGAAAAAATAGTCTGATAAGCGATTTACAAAGACAAGAACGAGGTCTTCTACGCTTGAAGTTTCATGTAGGTGATAGATTTGCCGTTCGGCGCGGCGGCAAACAGTTCGGCAGATATGCGCCAACGCGGTAGAGCGGCATCCTCCCGGCAAGATGAAGTTATTCATCTGCGGCAGTCCGCTGTCTATACGGTCTATTTCCTGCTCAATGCGGGTGATGCATTCGGTCGTAACCCTGCTTTCTATTCTCAGTTCGGCGCTACTAATGTCGGTTGCTAAATATGAGCCGATGGTGAATAATCTATGTTGGATAAATCGTAAGAAGTCAATGTCTTCCTTTTCTTTCACCTCCGTCATCAGCAATCCGATGAAGGAGTTCAGTTCGTCGGTAGTTCCATAACTTTCGATTCGCGCGTCGGTCTTCGGCACACGTTTTCCTCCGACTAAGGCGGTGAGACCTTTGTCGCCCGTCCTTGTGTAAATCAAGCTTTTTTTCATATTCCGTTTATGTTAGTGATTATTTAAAAATACACCTTGTAATCGCGCTTGTGCAACTTCCGATTGAAAAAAGCTATGCCCATAGAATACAAGTCGAGTGTCACGGTCACATCAGGGTGAGCGCAGACCGTCTTCCAAAGATTACGCATGGGCTGATTGGCTTTTATTCCTTCAAAGACAAAGATCGTATCCGTATGCGCATATCTCACGCATAGATTAAACATATCTACATTCGATGACTCCATGCGAGTGTTGAAGAAAACAAAATCAACCTTCGACATACCTTCCAACGTTGGGAGCAGGAGATCTTGATAATCGCCCACCCGCAGGTCGATAGGCGTACGTGCAGCTTTCTCGTACACCCAGCGGGCGACGGAGGCCCGTTCGGGCGATTTCTCGAGCGTTATGCACTTCACGCCCTGCGCGTATGACGTAAGATATAATGTAGACAGTCCGGCGGAAGCCCCTATCTGAAGAATGTTTTGCGACCCGAAGTAATTGGCGAGCCGGAAGAGTAATGCGCCATGTTTTGGGCGGATTGCTTCGTGCGCCGCGATACCGTCCGGATTTTTTTGCGCAGGGAGCCGTTTGCGCAATAATTCGATGCCGGAGAAGCTGTAATAGGGGCAACGTTCCTCGATCACTTTCGTAATCAGGCTGTATACGAAGGGCGAATGCACGCCATGTCCTTTACGGCGAAGTATCCTTCGGTATAACAGTATGCTCTTGCGGATAGAGTTTTTTCTTGGCAACATCGGCATCATTAATTGTAGTTTACTACCTTTCCCGTTTCCATCTTTTGTTTGACGTCGGATGGGATTGCAAAAATAGCATTTCTTCAGGGAAAATTTTTCTGCGTATACTGTTATTGTGTTAAAATACGATAAATATAGTAGTATGTATTGCATAGTATCTGTGGAATGCATATTTTTGCCGAAATCATAAATGAAATGAATGCTGAAAACGTGAAATCACAAATGAGAAAGGGTACATTGGAGTATTGTATCCTTTTACTCCTCAAAAAAGAAGCGTCCTACACTTCGGATATTATTCAGAAGTTGCAAGAAGCCAAACTGATAGTTGTAGAAGGCACTTTATATCCGCTCTTAACTAGGCTGAAGAATAGCGAACTTCTGGGTTACCAGTGGATAGAATCCTCTCAAGGCCCTCCCCGGAAATATTACAATCTGACCGAAAAAGGCGAGTCTTTTTTGAGCGAATTGGAGATTTCGTGGCGGGAGTTAACAGATACTATAAGTCATATTAGAAACATTTAAATACAGGCACCAATGAAAAAGACACTTACCGTCAATCTGGGAGGAACGGTTTTCCACATTGACGAAGACGCATACCAATTATTGGAAAAGTACTTGTCCAATCTGCGCATTCACTTTAGCAAAGAAGAAGGAGTGGACGAAGTAATGAGCGATTTTGAACTGCGTATCTCCGAAATACTGAACGAGCGTATCCGGCTGGGCTACGAAGTTATCACCATCGAACATGTGGAGACGGTTATTAAACGTATGGGCAAAATAGAGGATATCTTCGGGGAAGAATCATCTCATTCCGAGCCTGAAGTCGAAGCGTCGACGCAACAGACAACGCGAGAACGGGTAGGGAGACGTTTTTTCCGCAATCCTGACGACCGTATACTTGGCGGAGTATGTGGCGGACTTGCCGCATATATGGGTTGGGATCCTACACCTGTCCGTCTGTTGCTCTTCCTTCTTATGTTTTTATATGGAGTGACTATTCCGGTTTATCTGATTCTATGGTTAGTTGTTCCGACGGCCAAGACAGCTACCGAGCGCCTGCAAATGAGGGGCGAAAGCATCACTGTCGAAAATATAGGGAAGACAGTGACCGACGGCTTCGAGAAAGTTTCTTCCAACGTAAAAGACTACGTAAACTCCGGTAAACCGCGTTCGGCCCTCCAGAAAATTGGCGACGTTATTGTCGATGTCATAGGCGTTTTGCTGAAGGTTGTAGCCATATTGATCGGCATTGTGCTCTTACCGGTGTTCTTAGTCTTATTATTCGTTTTTATTGTTGTAATTATTGCCTTAATAGTAGGAAGCGTGGGAGGGGGATTCGGACTGCTCTACAATCTTATGCCTTTCTCCGAATGGCATATTCTGCATAGTTATCCCGAATGGATATGGATTATAATCAGTATGTGCACTATTTTACTGATTGCTATTCCCGTAATGGCGATTCTATATACCGTTTGCAGTGCGGTTTTCAAGTTTAAACCTTTGCCTCAGGCCTGGAAAATTTCAATGATTGTTGTCTGGATTATTGCCTTAATAGCTAATATATTCATCTTTTCGCGCTATGGCTTTTCTGTGCTTGAATGGAGTCATGACGCTTGGAATACAACCTTATATGGAATGCGCCTGTGAACAACGATTACTTGTTGAAAATTCCAATTAAGATGCGTTTGCCCTGCATTTTATCCGCATATATTCCGGAATATGCAATAAGAGCAGGCCTTCTTCGCGGCAGTTTGCGTAAAAGGCGTTTCAGGGGAGAATATTTCATCCAGACACTTGCGGAGTGCGGCTTCAAAAGAGGCGGAGTATTCGCTGAATTTCTCTACCGCCTCGGATTTACCCCGCTCGACATGCCGATAGACCGAAGAATCGAAGTCGCCTGAGAATAATGTGCGCATATAATAGATTCCGGGACTGACCGGGAGGCCGTCGTATTCCGGCAGGCGTTCGTACATCCAGGCATACATAAAAACCTGCATTACGGCCTTCGCCCTCTCCTTTTCGTCCACGTCGAAGAGGCTTTCCACGCTACGGAATGACGACGAGCCTGTTCCGCTCTTATAATCTATAATACGTGTCAAGCCATGCGTTTCGTCGATCCTGTCGATAAAGCCTTTGAGCTGTATCTCGCAGCCATTTGTCAGGGCGAAGACGGCGCTCATCTTTTTTTCCGAGGCAATGTAGCGAAATGGGGTCAGCGTTTTGGCGTCGTGTTCAAGTATTTTCATCGCATACTTGCGTATCATTTCGCCTGTCAGGAAATTTTGTCCTTCCAGAGGACGTACGGTGCGGGTCTTGAAGAATACGGATGCAAAGGCGGCGGCAATGGTGCCGGACAGGGCCCGGGTATCTTTTCTTATAACGTTCAGGAGGTCGGCGGTTACCATTTTTCCGGTGAAGGGCCTGTACAAATCCTCCATAACCTTGTGCAGGATGCTACCGAAGACGTTGCTTTCGACAATCTCGCTCACATCTTCCTCCTCCCTGACGCCTTCTACGAAGGAAAAGTAAAACTTCAGCGGACAATCTAACCAAGTGTTTACGGCGCTGGCCGAGATAGACCTGCCCCCGCCTTTGCAATAAGCGGTTAACTGCTCCATCACCGGCGCAGTTTTTTCTATCCGTATAGAAGATGTCCCGGAAGACGATACGTTGTATATAACAAGTTTTTTGTGCAACGGCGTCTCGTAATGATAATGCAGTTGATGAATGAAGCGGCTCATTTCTCCCGTCTGCATGGCATTGTTCCTTGAGTCATACAGCAGGCTGATGCGGCTTGCACGATGGATAAGCCGGTAGAAATGATAAGCCCATATACTATCCTGATGTTCGTAAGCCGGAAGACCGAACCCACGCCGCAGGTTGTAAGGGATGAAGGAAAAGGCAGCCCTTTTCCGTGGGAATATACCTTCGTTCATGGAGAGGATAATCAGCCGGTCGAAGTCGAGCGAGCGCGTTTCGAGCACGCCCATAATCTGCAATCCGGAAAGTGGCTCTCCTTGGAAGGGAATCGTAATCGTATCCGTCAACCGTCTCAGCAAGCGGAAGTAAGTCTCTAACTTCATATCAATTCTGCTTCCGTCCATAACATCCTTCAACCGGTTTACGGTGGCGAAGAAATGAAAGATAAATTCCTGTTCGATCTCAAGAGGTTGCCGGGCGTTCCCGATTATCCTGTTCAGTTCCGTCAATATGGATATAAGGTATCCGGACGCATCGCCGGCCTGCTCGACAGGGGTAAATAGCTCCATAAGGAAAGGCGTAGCGGATAATTCTTCGGCAGGGATGTATATTTGATTATTTTGCGTGATCTGTTTCACCATTTCCGGTATAATTTCCGGGGCGGCGGATACTATATACCTGTGATTTAACACCGGTAGTACGTCGCGAAAATAAAACGAAGGCCGTCGGTCTGTATACCTAACATGCTTGTGCAATGCGAGGATATACTCCACTAACGAGGAGATAGGAGCACTTGCCAAAGGGTATCCCATAGTGACGTTTATGCGCCGGATGGATTCCGGTATAGCATTCAATACGGGAATAAGCAAGCGTTCGTCGGGCAATACAATCGCCGTTCGCAAACTCTCTTCCTCCGTCATGCCGGCAAGGGGCGGAGACATTTCATCCAAAAGGCTGTACACTTGCTTAGCCTGTCCCGCAGCCGAAGGTATGCCTATCACTTCTATAAATGGCGGCGGAGCGGGGACTTCTTCGGGAAGGGTGTGTAGCGAGGGGAACATTTTCAGGTTGCGTTCAGCAAAGAAGGAGGCTCTGTTATCCTTATCTGTCACCTTAGCGGACACATAGTCCCAATAGAAATCGGCTATCTTTCTCTTTTGCAGTTGCAGTAAAAGCTTTTCTTCGACTAAGGAAAGGGCGTTAAGTCCGATAAATACAACCTTTTCATAAGGCAGATCGCCGAGTTTGCCGCCTTCCATACGTTCGACTACTTCGCGGTCGATCATTCCTTCATAACCTTTCCCTTCGGCGGCGAGCGTTTCCCTCAATTCCCGGTATAATTCGTACAATATCTGCCATACGGTGAGGAAACTTTGGCGACTTGTCCCCTTCCTATCAGGGGAGAAAGAAGACCAGAACGAGCGTATTGCCGCTATTTGCTTCTCATTAAGAAAGCTGAAGTCCGACTCAATCGTCCGCAAATCCGTTACGTTGGAAAACAGCATCCCGGCGTTAACCATGTACTTGTCTACGTCGTCAAAATCATTCAATAGCATTTCGCCCCAGTGTATGAACTCATCAAATGTTTCTTCCGAGGCGCTTTCACGCACGTAGATATGGTAAAGCGTAAAAAGCATATATATACGGTCAGCTATCTGCTTCCCGCTTAGCTTCAAAAATAAATCGCTGATAGTAAATATATCGGGAGAGAATATCGGTTTACCGCATACTTCCGCAAGATACTTCCGGAAGAACAAGCCCGCACGCCTGTTAGGGAATACGAAAGCCAGCCGACTCACCCCGGCTCCGTACTTCAAATAAAAAAGGGAGGCTACTTGATGAAGGAATGGTTTCATTTTTGTAGAAAAAGATGCGAAGATACACGGTCACAGTGTACTTCGCATCTTCTTTTCGCTTCATTCGGCATCATACGCCGTGGTTTTCTAAATCTTTCGCTTTCACGCGAAAGACATGCCCGTTACGAGAAAAAACCAACTCGCCGTTTTCTTTTTTCTTTTCAGAAACTAAGCGTTGGAACGCAATATTCGCTCCTTTAACGACCATCTCCTCGAATTCTCTAAGTTCTTGCTCACTCATATTGTTCAAGTTTATTAAAAATCGTGGGTTTATATATTTCTTTTTTTTCGTCTTTAAAACCTTTGGCTACGATTTCCATCGGCGACATTGAGTTGTCTGTTATCATCCAATAGTCGCTTGCGGGCAGATAAAGCTCAAACAGATTGCGTATCCCTGAGTCGTATCGTCTGCGTATCGTGCTTTCGGCGATGTTGTGCCCTCCGGCAGCAACTCTTGCTTTTACACGTTCTACCGCTAAGTCGGGAGTATTCAACCAAAGGTATAGCAAAGTCACATAATAGCCTTTTTCCTTCGCTCCTTGCATCAATTTAACGACAGAACGTGTGGCGAGCGTGGTTTCCAATGCAAAAGTCTCACCTGCTGCGATGAGTTCTTTTATTCGTCTATGCATAATCCGGCCCGCTTCAACGGCTACGGCAATACTATCAGCATTAAAAGGCGATATTCCCTTCGCGATTTCATCGGAGTTAACAAACTCCCTGCATTTTAGCATTTCCGGCAATATGGTGTAGGAGGCCGTTGTCTTCCCCGCTCCATTGCAACCTGATATGACGTACAAATATGGCACCTTCTCACATTATCGTCGCAAATATAAGTATTAGTTTCATATGACAATGCTTTTTCGATACAAATATATCTAAAATGTGCAGAAGATATCCTTAATTCAGATAATTTCGTCATTTAAACCCCCTATTTTGTATAAGAGTCAGTTCAAACGAAGGATCGAAGCCCGGTGATATGTCTTTCGCGTTTTCACTATTACCGGCGGATTGTAATCCGTTAGCAGCGGATTGTAATCCGTTAGCAGCGGATTGTAATCCGTAGCCAGCGGATTGTAATCCGTTACCAACAGATTGTAATCTGTAGCCAACAGATCGTAATCTGTGACCAACAGATCGTAATCTGTAGCCAACAGATCGTAATCTGTAGCCAACAGATCGTAATATGTAGCCAACAGATTGTAATATGTAGCCAACAGATCGTAATCTGTAGCCAGCAGATCGTAATATGTAGCCAACAGATTGTAATCTGTAGCCAACAGATCGTAATATGTAGCCAGCAGATTGTAATCTGTAGCCAGCAGATTGTAATCTGTAGCCAACAGATCGTAATCTGTAGCCAACAGATAATTTATTTCACCGGAACTATGTGATTTCCTGAAGCCATCAATTTCATTTGGGAGTGTGTTAGTTAAATATAAAGTTGTACTTTTGAATCCAAGTCACTGATACAACAGATAAAGATATGTCGAAAAGTAAATTGAAGAACAAAGAAGGTAAAGAAAAGACTAAGGTTAAACGGATGAAAAAACAAGCCATAGCACAGGCGGTAGCGGAGATTTTCCGGTCTTCGCCCAAGGAGTATTATAACTACAAGCAGCTCTGCAAACTCATCGGAATAGACAGCCAGGTGCAGAAGCTGTTGGTCGTCGATATACTGAGCAACCTGACGGCTGATAATTTCATTAGCGAAACAGATCATGGAAGGTATCGCCTGAATACACTGGGCACTCTTGCCACAGGCGTTTTCCATCGCCGTAGTAACGGCAAAAACTCATTCATCCCCGAAGACGGGAGTACGCCGGTCTTTGTGGCCGAGCGAAATTCCGGTCATGCCATGGATGGAGATAAGGTGAAGGTGCAGCTCCTCGCCAAACGAAGGGGCGCCGAGCCTGAAGCTCAGGTGATGGAAGTAATTGAGCGCGTGGAGCAGACTTTTGTGGGCAATCTGCAAATAGCAAAGGGCTATGCCTTCCTTGTGACTGAAGATAAAAGATTTGCAAACGACATCTTTATTCACAAAAGCGAGCTTAAAGGCGGCAAGAACGGGGACAAGGCGGTCGTCCGCATCATAGAATGGCCTGAGAATGCTAAGAACCCGCTTGGAAAAGTGGTCGATATATTAGGACCGGCCGGAAATAACACGGCCGAGATGCACGCTATACTGGCCGAGTTCGGTCTGCCTTACAAGTATCCGCCCTTAGGGGAAAGAGCTGCAGAACGCATACCGGACGCTATTTCTGCGGAGGATATTTCCGAACGGGAGGACTTCCGCCGGGTGACAACGTTCACCATCGACCCCAAGGATGCAAAGGATTTTGACGATGCCGTTTCAATACGTAGCCTTGCTAACGGAAAGTGGGAAGTCGGTGTGCATATAGCCGACGTGACCCATTATGTGAAGCCCGATACCGTCATAGACCGCGAGGCGCAGGAAAGGGCCACGTCCGTCTATCTGGTCGACCGTACGATACCTATGCTTCCCGAACGGCTGAGCAACGGGATTTGCTCGCTTCGCCCCGGCGAGGAAAAGCTCTGCTTTTCCGTCATCTTTGACATGAATGAAAACGCTGAGGTGAAAAAGTACCGCATCAAGCGCACCGTGATAAAAAGCGACCGGAGGTTTACTTACGAGGAAGCGCAGGAGTTGCTCGAAGGCGCAGGCGAGGGGGAGTATGCAAAGGAATTGGCGACGCTCGACCTCCTGGCGAAGAAACTAAGGCAGACTCGCTTTAAAAACGGAGCCATCAATTTCGACCGCTACGAAGTCAAATTCGAGACCGACGACAACGGTAAACCGCTGAACGTATACTTCAAGGAGTCGAAGGACGCTAACAAACTAATAGAAGAGTTCATGCTGCTGGCCAACAAAACCGTTGCGGAGTTCATTAGCAAAAGTGAAACGGAAAAGGGTATACGTACCTTCGTATACCGCGTACACGAACATCCGGATCCTGAGAAAATGGAGAACTTCGCCGCATTCATACGCCGTTTCGGATACAGGATAAAGACTGTGGGAAAAGAGGGCGAAGTTTCCAAAGGGATAAACCTTTTATTGGATACCGTACACGGCAAGCCGGAAGAAAACCTCATCGAAAAACTCGCAGTGCGCGCAATGCAGAAGGCCAAGTATTCGACGGATAACATAGGCCATTACGGCCTGGCGTTCGAAAGCTATACGCATTTCACCTCGCCCATCCGACGCTATCCCGATATGCTGGTGCATCGTCTGCTGGAACGCTACATGGCTGGGGGCCGCAGCATCTCGCGCACCAAATACAACGAGCTGTGCGAGCATTGCTCCAATATGGAATTGGTTGCCTCCAACGCGGAAAGGGCTTCCATAAAATACAAGCAGGTGGAATACATGAGCGATAAGCTGGGCAAGGTGTACGACGGAGTAATATCGGGCGTTACCGAGTGGGGCTTATATGTGGAGCTTAACGAGAACAAATGCGAGGGCCTTGTCCCTATCCGCGATTTGCAGGACGATTATTATGAGTTTGACGATAAAAACTATTGCTTGACGGGCCGCCGGCACAGACAACAATTCCGTCTCGGCGACCCTATAACTATCCGGGTGGTTCAGGCTAATATGGAACGCAAGCAGTTGGACTTCGCCCTGGCCGGTTTATAATCGGGCGTCATTCTTGCGTCAGTTCTATTATGCGACTTTGGGTCTGATTTGTAGTTAATACATTCAGGCCCATTTTCATTAGGTAATCGCCGGTAAATCTTTTCCCGTTACCGCCTATGCGCGAACGGCTTCCTTCCGTCAGGTTTATTTCTTCTATCTTATATGTTTTGGAGGCGTCCAATCCCTGAAGCTTGACCGGTAGAAGTTTCTCGTTGTAGCGGGGGTTGATGTCGTAGACATATAGCAGGGCTTTTTCCTTGCTGCCGCTTACGTGCATGGCTACCGTGTGATTTGTTTCGTAGGGGGAGACTAAGCGGTAGAAATCGCCGTTGAGGATGACGTCCTTCAGACGGTTGTAGTTCGCCACCGCAAGCTTGCAATAGCTCAGTTCCTTTTCATTCATATCCTTCAGACTTATGTCGAAGCCGAGCTTGCACATCATGGCAACGTCGGTGCGGAACTTTATGCTCGTGTTCTTGTTCCAGCTTGTTACGTGCGCGGCCATGGATTTCGTCGGAAAGAACTGCGAGAAGCCCCACTGGATGTACAGGCGTTCTACGGGGTCGGTATTATCGCTGCACCAGAACTCGGTGAAATACTTCAAGGCTTCGTAATCGCAGCGCGCGCCTCCGCCGGAGCATAGCATCATCGGAAGATCGGGATAGCGCTCCCTGACTCGCTCGAATACGTTGTACACTCCGCGTACATGGTCGATGTAGAGCTGGTTTTGCTTCTCCTTCAGGTAGGGCGAATATATGTTGGTGATCGGGCTGTTGCAATCCCATTTGAAGTAGGCCAGGTCGGGGTTTTCCTTCATAAGATTATCCACGACGCCGAATACGTAGTTCTGAACCTTGGGGTTGGCGAGGTCTAATACCAACTGGTTCCTGAAGTAATATGTCTCGCGATTGGGCTGGCGGATCACCCAGTCGGGGTGTTGCTCGAAAAGTTCGCTCTTGGGGTTTACCATTTCGGGCTCAATCCATATGCCGAACTTAACGCCGGCTTCCTTGGCGGCCTGTACCAAATGCGGGACGCCGCCGGGGAGCTTGTTGCGCGTCGCGTCCCAGTCTCCGAGGCCGGCGCGGTCGTTGGCGCGGGGATATTTGTTGGCGAACCATCCGTCGTCGAGCAGGAACATATCTACCCCAAGCGTCTTCGCCTCTTTCATCAGCCCTTCCAATTTTGCCTCGTCGAAGTTGAAGCCGGTCGCTTCCCAGTTGTTCAACAGCGTGAGACGGTCGCCTTTGCCGTCTTTCAACCGGTATTCGCGAGCCCAGGCGTGTATGTCGCGGCTGGCTTTTCCTTTTCCGCAATAGCTTAGGGTAAAGATAAATTCGGGAGTTCTAAATACTTCGCCCGCCTTCAGTTCGTAAGCCGAGGCGTAGGGGTTTATGCCGGAGAGGACGCGCAGGTCGCCGTTATTGTCTATCTCAAAAGTAAACTGGAAGTTGCCCGTCCATCCGATCGTTCCCATCAGAACTTCGCCCTCGTCTTCCTCCGGTATGCCGTCAAGTCCGAGTTCGAAGAAGGGATGGGCGTGCATGGCGGCGCGTGAGCCGAGTTTTGTCTCTATTATCTTCTTGCCGAACTGTAATTCCTGGGAACTCATCTTAACTTCGTTCGCCCAGTCGCCGCTAAATTCGGTGAGGAAGTAGGAGGCGCTCTCGAAGTAAAGCATGTTCGAGGCGTAACGCCATATGGTGACGGGCTTCTTCTCGCGGTGCAATATCTCGCTCCACGTCTTGATGATGTTCTCTTTGCCGTAGGCGACGTAATGAAGAGCGACTTCGATGGGGTAAACGCTATCCTTCAGGCGTAGGACTGTCTCGGTCACGTTCCCGTCTATCTTTTTCGTCTCCGAGGATACGAAGGCGAGGACGGTTGTCATATTTCCGTCGTTATGAGTGATCGCCACGGCGGGCTCAAAGTAATCCTGCGCTCCGGAGCCGGGGTATACCTCCCAGCTTTTTGCATTGCCGCCCGCGCCGGAGCCTTGAACGTTATAATAAGGCAAGTGGGCCAGGTCGGCTTCATTCGCAAGGCGTTTGCCGAAGTAGGCCTGTTGCAGGCGTCCGTCGGGCGCTATTGTCAGGATCAGGTCCGTCTCATCGGTAGAGATACGGACGGGCGTCCGTTCGGCCGCGTCCGCCGCAACCAGTGTGAGGAATGCCATAAGGCTTGCAATAAGTTTTCGTTTCATGATGTATATATATAATGTACGCGCGCGACTATGTTTGTTCCTTTAGCATGACATCGTGCGCTCCGCCTTCCACGATGCCTGTCGATGAGACGAGCGTTATCTTCGCCAGCCGCTGAAGCTCGTCGATGGTGATTGCGCCGCAACTGCACATTGTCGCCTTTATCTTGCCCAGCGTGATGCTAAGGTTATCCTTCATTTTGCCGGCGTAAGGGACGTAGCTGTCCACTCCCTCCTCAAATTTGAGCGCCTCGGAGCCGCCCATGTCGTAACGCTGCCAATTTTGCGCGCGGTTGGAGCCTTCGCCCCAATATTCCTTCACGTAATTGTTGCCTATGCGCAATCTTTTGGTTGGCGATTCGTCGAAGCGTGCGAAGTAGCGTCCCATCATCAGGAAGTTGGCGCCCATGGCCAGAGCGAGCACCATGTGATAGTCGTGCACCAGACCGCCGTCGCTGCATATGGGGATGTAAATACCCGTCCTTTCCAAGTATTCGTCGCGCGCGCGGGCAACGTCGATAAGCGCCGTCGCCTGTCCGCGCCCGATTCCTTTCTGTTCGCGCGTAATACATATCGAGCCGCCTCCGATGCCGACTTTCACGAAATCCGCCCCCGCGTCGGCCAGGTATTCAAAGCCATCCCTGTCCACCACGTTGCCTGCTCCGACGCGCACGCCCTCGCCGTACTGCTCCCTTATCCACAGAAGCGTCTCGCGCTGCCATTCCGAGTATCCGTCGGACGAGTCGATGCATAGCACGTCAGCGCCTGCCTCGATGAGGGCGGGGACGCGATCTTTATAATCGCGCGTGTTAATGCCCGCTCCCGTCAGCAGCGTTTTATCGTCGCCCGATAATTCGTAGGGATTCTCGCGGTGATTGTCGTAATCCTTGCGGAAAACGAAGTACAGAAGGTTGCGTTCGCCGTCAATTATCGGCAGCGTATTGAGTTTGTGCTCCCATATTACCTGATTGGCTTCGGTAAGGGTGACGCCCGCCTTGCCTGTGTGCAGCTTGTCGAACGGTGTCATGAAGTACTTAACTTTCATGCTGAGGTCGTCCTTCTCTACCCTGAAATCACGACTGGTGACTAACCCCAGCAGTTTGCCGTTGGGCGAGCCGTCGTCGGTAACGCCTATCGTGGAATGGCCCGTTTTACGTATCAGTTCCAGCACATCGGCCAAGCGATGTTCCGGCGTGAGGTTGGAATCGCTGACGACGAATCCCGACTTGAATTTCTTCACCTTGCGCACCATCTCGGCCTGCGATTCTATGGGTTGCGAGCCGAATATAAAGGATATACCCCCGTTGCGCGCGAGTTCGATAGCAAGTTCGGGCCCCGATACCGATTGCATTATGGCCGACACAAATGGTATGTTCAGCCTGAAGGCCGGCATTTCGCCGGCCTTGTGTTTCACAAGCGGCGTGCGCAGCGAGACGTTTGAGGGGACGCATAGTTTGGTGGTCAGACCCGGAATCAGGAGATACTCCCCGAATGTTCGTGAAACATCATTTAAGTAAATCGCCATAGTTGATTCTTACATTTATATGGTAGTTAATAATAATTACCGTGCAAATGTACATGATAAAGCCGGAATATCACACGGATAGATAAAAATGTGTGAGGTTTCTTCTCCCTTCGGAAAAGCGTAAAGCCCATTATTCATCAGACGCTTGCTTCTATCGGCATGAAGGCGCGCGGGCCTGACGCGCATAAAGGCGCCGTCTTTTGTACGGCATATGACGAAAAGCGATCTTAAAAAGCGGGGAGCTGAATGCATATGATTTTTCAAAGCCGCAACAAATCGCACAGGTTTTTCGTGCATGAAAAATCCCCCTCCCCAAAAGTTTGCTTGAGCTTATGCTTAAACAACGGTTACAAAGAAATTTCTATTTCGATATTTTTCCTGAAAATAGATTTAGGTATAAATTCCTTGATGTTTTTGCTTTTTAGCAAAAGCTCCAAAAAGTTCTGTTTATGTTTTTGCTTTTTAGCAAAAGCTTCAAAAAGTTCTGTTGATGTTTTTGCTTTTTAGCAAAAGCTCCAAAAGGTTCCGTTGGCATTTTTGCTTTTTAGCAAAAGCTCCAAAAGGTTCCGTTGGCGTTTTTGCTTTTTAGCAAAAGCTTCAAAAAGTTCCGTTGGCGTTTTTGCTTTTTAGCAAAAGCTCCAAAAGGTTCTGTTGATGTTTTTGCTTTTTAGCAAAAGCATGCAGAAAGAATGTTAAATTGCTTTTTGTTGGAATAAGACGTCCCAAAAGACGCCTTTGGAGGTCGTTCTTGGAATATCGTCACCGAAGGGAAAGACGGCCGCGTCGCGTTGAGCAGCATCTTTCATTCAAGAGTAAAGAGGCCAGCCATGCGAAGCGATATGTAGCTCCAAGATTTTCGGGGTATGAGATTCGGATTTCTTGGAAGAACGGGCAACGATGCGCCCTGCTTCTGCGGCATAAAAAAACCCCGACATCATTTACGAATGTCGGGGTTTTTGTGGGTCTCCACCGTTATTTTATACTGTTCAAAACTTCTTGACCTTTAGCGACGGGGTGATTACCTCAATTAAAGTTAGCTTTTTCGTCTGCATTTCACATCACCGGAGCGTCCGGCGCTTTACCCGGGACGGGAGCCAAGCCTTCCTTGTAGTCGGGAAGCGGACCTATCGCGTAGGTTTCCGGGCCGTAGCGTAGCGGCGAAGCCATTATCTCGTCCCAAGTAATTGGCTTCCCGGTATAAGCCGCCTCACGTCCCAGTATGGCGACCTGGGTAGAGTAAGCCAAGTCTTCCGCCTGATTGATTTTTTTGTCCAAGCGTATGGACTCTACCAGATGGATATGCTCCTGGTTGTATGGGTTTTTGACAGGTTTACTTTCGTAGTCGTATTTCCAGAGCTCGTTACCGTTGTAGTCCACAATTTTTATGTCGTTATGGTCATTGAGCAGGGCGACGCCTTTGGCTCCATATACCTGTTCGGATACATTCCCGTCGCAGCCGTCTATCTGCCGCGCCGTAGCCAGCATACGCTTGTTGTTATCATAGTAGTAGTCCACGCTGAAGAAGTCGTAAATATCCCCCGTCAAGCGTTGCGCGCGTCCGCCGAAACCTACGGCTTTTGCGGGACGTTGTTCCATGAACCATGTAACGATGTCAATATTATGTATAGCCTGGTCAAGCAGGTGGTCTCCGCTAAGCCATTTTATATTGAACCAGTTGCGGATGCAGTATTCCATATCGCTCCACTCCGGGCGTTTGCGTTTGTTCCACCATGCGCCCTGATCCCAATGAGCGGTAGCTGAGATGACATCGCCTATCAATCCGTTCTTGACCTGCACGAATGCTTCCCAGTAATCGCGGCGGTGGCGTCGCTGGTTGCCGGTTACTACGGTCAAGCCTTTGCTTGTGGCTACTTTGGCGGCGGCTATCACCGTGCGTATGCCCGTAGGGTCGACGGCGCAAGGTTTTTCCATGAAAATATGCTTCCCCGCGTCCACGGCAGCCTTGAAATGTTCAGGCCTGAAATGCGTAGGCGTACAGAGTAGCACGAGGTCTATGTCGCTACGTTCCAAGACCCTTTGGTAGGCGTCGAACCCGTAGTAACAATCAGCGTCGGCCACTTCGTTGCTGAACTTCTCCTTCAAGACACCCCTGCACGTATTTAGCCTGTCGGGAAACAGATCGGCCAAAACGATGATAGATACGCCCGGGCCAGCCGACAGAAACTGAGTAGCAGCCCCCGTACCGCGGTCGCCACAGCCCACCAGCGCAGCTTTTAGCGGCTTACCGTCGGGCGCTATGTCCACAAAAGAATACATACCCAATTCATCGGGCGAGTAGCTCCGTACCGCCTTATCGGCGCCCGCCTGTCCGCTACATGAATTGAGAGCCAAAGGCGCTACGCCTAATGGGATACCGGCGCCTATTAACGCCGTGTTAGTCAAAAAATCTCGTCTCTTCATACTCATTAAATTTAGTGGCCCAAATATAAACAAAAAGTGACTTCCCTGCTTTAAGGGAAGCCACTTTATCTTGTATTTGCCGTTTATAAATTTATCCGTTTACCTTCTTCATATGGGCGATAAGCTCCAACACTTTGTTTGAATAGCCCCATTCGTTGTCGTACCATGCTACAATCTTAACGAACTTGTCGGTGAGGGCGATGCCCGCCTTAGCGTCGAAGATGGAGGTACGTGAGTCTCCAATGAAGTCGGAAGAAACAACTTCGTCTTCGGTGTAACCGAGGATACCTTTTAATTCATTTTCGGAAGCGGCTTTCATCGCTGCCTTGATGTCATCGTAAGAAGCAGGCTTAACTAAGTTCACCGTCAGGTCGACAACCGATACGTCCAACGTAGGAATACGCATTGACATGCCTGTAAGTTTGCCGTTCAGTTGTGGTATGACCTTGCCTACGGCCTTTGCTGCGCCGGTAGAGGAAGGAATGATATTGCCCGATGCTGCGCGTCCGCCTCTCCAGTCTTTAGCCGAAGGGCCGTCGACAGTTTTCTGGGTAGCTGTGGTCGCGTGGACGGTAGTCATCAAACCGTCTGCGATACCGAACTTGTCGTTCAATACTTTGGCAACCGGCGCCAGACAGTTGGTCGTACAGGAAGCATTCGAGACGAACTGCGTTCCCTTAGCGTATGCATCCAGGTTTACGCCGCATACAAACATAGGCGTATCGTCCTTTGAGGGAGCCGACATGACTACGTATTTAGCGCCTGCGTCGATATGGCCCTGCGCCTTGTCTTTAGAAAGGAACAAGCCTGTTGATTCGACAACATACTCAGCTCCTACGGCATCCCATTTCAAATCGGCCGGGTTCTTTTCGGCCGTAACACGTATTGCGTTGCCGTTTACTACCAACTGGCCGTCTTTTACCTCAACAGTTCCATCAAAACGGCCGTGCACCGTGTCATACTTCAGCATATACGCCATGTATTCGACACTAATCAAGTCATTGATGCCAACCACCAGAATATCGCTCCTCTTTTGTGCAGCGCGGAAAACCAAACGTCCGATACGGCCGAAGCCGTTAATACCTACTTTAATCATTGTAATGTAATTTTTATTGGGTTTATAAAAATGTCAGTGAACTGTGCCGGGCTCGAACCGGCGACCTCTGCCCTGTCAAGGCAGCGCTCTGAACCAACTGAGCTAACAGTTCCCCTCGAGAGCGCAAAGATAAAAAATAAATTAGAGTTTATGTATATACGAAACCCCATTCGGGAGTATAAAAAATGCGCCTGTGCCGTCATACGCCGTGGAGGGCTTGTTTTTTGTAGCATCTTTCGATTTTTGCCCTTTGGAGCTTTCCTACATGTAGATTTTGTCCAATGAGTACTGCCTGGAGCTTTCCTACATGTATTTTTTAACCAATGACTACTGCTTGGAGCTTTCCTACATGTATTTTTTAACCAATGACTACTGCTTGGAGCTTTCCTACAATGTATATTTTAACCAATGAGTACTGCTTGGAGCTTTCCTACATGTATTTTTTAACCAATGAGTACTGCTTGGAGCTTTCCTACATGTATATTTTAACCAATGAGTACTGCTTGGAGCTTTCCTACATGTATATTTTAACCAATGAGTACTGCTTGGAGCTTTACTACAATGTAGATTTTAACCAATGAGTACTGCTTGGAGCTTTCCTACATGTAAGCAAGCTTGAAGGCGGGAAACGGTTGATAACTTTTTTAATATATTTATTAGCAATACAAAATTAATGTATAGATTTGCGACGCTAACAAATCTATAACATATCACTGATACACCTATATAATAATGAAGTCTTAAATCAACAGAAATATCTTATGATAACAAACAGGAATCGTAAATTGCAATTTGCGGCCGCCGTGCTTATATCGTCGGCCGCCGTGCTGCTCCCTTCTTGCGTGAGGGAACAGCTTATTGAGGGTGGAAGCGAAGATCCGGTCGAGGTGAAGTTTATCGCCGACACCGACGCTGACGCCGGAACTCGTACCTCAGCCGATGGCAACTTCTGGCTGACTGCCGACGAGATTGGCATATACATGTCTGCCTCAGGACAGCCGCTCTCCTCTTCTACCATCCGCAACGGAGCGGATAACCGTAAGTATCGCCCGCAGACGGCGACGGTAGCAGCGCCGCTATCCCCTGCCACAGCCGACCAGTCTATTTATTTCCCGGGTAACGAGACGGTAGACTTCAGGGCATACTATCCCTGGAAAGCCACAGGGACGGGCGCCGGCGATATAAACAACTACGTATACCCCATCGACCTTACCGACCAGAGCGATCCGTCCGCCATAGACCTCCTCTACGCGGTCAAAACGGATATGGGCAACAGTCTTACCGCCGTCAACCTGGCCTTTGCGCACCGGCTAAGCAAAATAAGCCTTCACGTAAAGAAAGGGGCCGATATAGCTTCGGTCGACTTTAGCGCAGCCACGGCCACCATCAGCGGTATGCCGGCTACGGGCGATTTCTCGCTCTCCTCCGCCGCAATAACAGCAGGGCCTGCCGTCGACTTACAGGCGAAAAAGGTCCCCGCCGCAGCCACTTTCGACGCAAGCTTTGAAGCCCTCATCATCCCGCAGGCAGCATCCGCCGGACGCAAGGTAGTCTTTGCTGCCGGAGGTAATAATTACGAATGGATCATCCCCGCGACAGCCGCCTTCGAAGCCGGCAAGAATCATATCTACGCCCTCACCCTCAGCTCAACAGGCGTGGAAGAGGAAGGCGAGCTTGTAGCCGCTATCGGCGCCCTTACCCCCTGGTTCAATATAGACCACACCGCGACCCGCGCAATAGAAAAGATATTGGTACATGCCGGCACGTTCACAATGGGCAGCCCCGCAACGGAACCATATAGAGGGTCCAATGAAGACCAGCATTCAGTTACGCTGACGAAGGACTTTTATATCGGCAAATACGAAGTCACCAACGCCCAGTATGCAGCCTTCCTGAACACAAACGGGATAACAGGCGTGTATGACGG
>JAIRZN010000082.1 GCA_031267205.1 Tannerellaceae bacterium
TGTCTCTATTATATTAATGTATACTGTTTATAGAACGAACAAAGATATTCTTTTTCGGCTCTAACGACGAATCATACGTGTAAAAAATAAGACGGCTGTCAAAAAACCCGCGACGCGCCACCCGACCATACAACGCCCCCCGCCCGCCCCGATCTGCGCCTGCCGGCGTCGATATTTATTATTTGCAGTAGGGCAGACGGGCTGATTTTTTACAAAAATCAATATCCAAAAGCAACTTTAAGCAAATCAGAATAAATTAACTGATTCACAGTATTTTCAATCAAAACAAGTATATAAGGACGGATAAAGATAGGAAAGTAACCTTTTTAGACAGAGTTCAGTTACTAAACTATGCACCGAAAACGCAAGAACGGATAAAACGGCGTAATCGACTGATTCATCGGTGATAACTTCACTTATTTTCTCTCCGCTGCAAGCAGTAAAATAGCAGAATATTGTGTATTTCGGAAGACTTTCCGTTACGAATACGTTACCTGTTTTTGTATTGCAGCAACCATTCAAATAGCGGATTTTCCCCTGAAAGAAAAAGATTTCGGTCGGGTAATTGGAATCAGGAATGCGTTCCGTTAGTTTTATACCCAGATTCGGTTTTTTATTCACTCAATCACAATATTTTGCGTAACGTTGATTAGCTACATAACAGTTAATTTTGTAATCTGTAAAATAGTTAATTATGACGGAAGTAAAAGTGAATTTTTACCTCAAACGCAACGAGGAGAAAGCGGATGGAACGGTTCCCGTTATAGGGTGCATCCGCATCGGAAAATCAATGGTGTAGTTCGGCACCAAGGTAAGTGTTCCGGTATCCCTTGTGTGATACACAATCCGGCAGGGCTACCGGAAAAAGCAAAACCGCGACCGTGGTCAATGCCGCATTGGACAAGATTCGTGTCACCGCCCATTCCGCTTATAAGGATTTGCTGGCGAAAAAAGAAAACGTATCCACTGAAGAGGTGAAGTATGCATTTCAAGGCATCTGTTGCATAACTCTCTACTTTTTCACATTGCTTTCCATCATAAACTGCACAAAAGACACTATCTTTATGCACGTCAAGCACACATGTTTTCATATCAATAGAAATTAGGTGTTTAATGAATAAAAAAAACGAAAGATATGAATAATGGGCTTGACGGCTCACAGATGGGAGAAGCCCCCCCCCATTCTTATGCATCTGTGTGTTATTACGGCTTTATCATGTATATTTGAAAAGTCATAGTTACAAACAAATTAATAATCAATGCTTATGCAAGAACAAAGAGAGGAATTAAATTTCAAGGGAGAAAACATTTATGTTGGAATTGACGTACATTTAAAGAGTTGGTCTGTTACCATTTTAACAGAACACACCCATCATAAGACCTTCAATCAGCCGCCGGAGACGGAGAAATTGTCCGCTTATTTACTCAGCCATTTTCCCGAAGCGTTCTATTATTCGGCTTATGAAGCAGGTTTCAATGGTTTGTGGACACATTATAAACTGGAATCTATGGGTATAAAAAATATTGTTATCAATCCTGCCGATGTTCCCACAACGAGTAAAGAAAAGATGCATAAAACAGATTCCATTGATTCACGGAAAATAGCCCGTTCATTACGGTCACAAGAATTACGATGCATATACATACCATCCCAATTAACCTTGTCTGACCGGTCTTTGATTCGGATGCGTATTTCTGTGGTAAAGGATTTAAGTCGTTTGAAACAACGGATAAAGATGATGCTTCATTTTTATGGAGTGAAGATACCTGAAACATTTGCAAATGACACCCGTATTTCCAAACGTTTCATTCAATGGCTTAGAGAAGATGCATCACAAACCAAAGGGATAAGTAAAGAAGCCTTTCTGTTTCTGCTCAATGAATTTGAAATAAAAAAACAATCATTGCTGACTATTACGCGCATGGTTAGCCAGTTGTGTAGAGAAGAACGTTATAAAAAGAATATGGATCTGATACGAAGTATTCCCGGCATTGGATTGATAATCGGCATCACACTGCTGGTCGAAATAGAAGATATAACCCGCTTCCCAAACAATGATAAATTCGCAGGCTTTATTGGTATAATTCCAAGTTGCCATTCAAGTGGCGAAAAGGACAATAAAGGAGAAATGACTTCGCGAGGACAAGTAAATATGAGTGTTGCCTTGATAGAAAGTTCATGGATTGCAGCCAGGGTAGATCCGGTATTGACTTTGGCTTTTAATAAATACTGTCGGAGAATGGAATCCAATAAAGCCATCACCCGGATTGCCCGGAAGCTGGCAAACAGAATATATTTCGTACTCACAAAACAAACCCAATATGTTTGTGCAGTGGTACGATAACGCAATTATGCCATCTTGCAAAACGATCAACTTAAAGCGATCACTTCCTTACACCTGCGGCTAAAAGTCCGCTTATTTAGTCTGTGACGCTTTGCCTGAAAACTAAATAGGAAAATGCAGCCGGTATGGTCTGCTAATAGAAGATTGTTTTGCAGGATTACATACTCGCTAAGGAAATTGACGATGGGTTTTCTTAGCCATAAGGCGATGCCTGTAACAAGAAAAAGAGGACAACAAATGTCGCCCTCAATTGTTTTGTTACAGTGTAACGCGGGAAGTTTATTGCTGACAGGTTGCTCCCCTGCAGAGCCGGCTTCTTCTTCAACTTCCTGAAACAAAGATAGTCAAAAATATTGGCTGAAAAATAATACTCGGAAAATTTGGATTACAACATAGAAGGTGTACGCTGATAGCGCATTTGTTGCTGCAAGTTATCAAGGCAACATCCGAAAGCGAGAAAGCTTTTTCTACGATAGCGGCATTGATTCGGATACATTTGATAAGCCACTTGGACATAAATTGGGTGGCAACCGAAGGCGGGCGGTATTACAGAAAATCGGGAAAAAGTAAAGATAAAAGCCCGTCTGCGACTCAACTATCTCTTTTTTGACAAGGAGGTAGCTTTTTAAAAATCGAAAATCGAATTTGTAATTTCATGAATATAAATAATATACAAATGAAAAACCGACTGCTTTTTGAAATAGTCGGTTAATAGCGAAAAATAAAGAAAACAAAAGTGAATTAGATTCGCAATTATCACTCAATTTTCAATTATATGACAACGCAATTTATAACCGAGTATAGTATATAAACCCTATTTTCGCCGGTTCTTTAGCCCCAAACGACCATCTGCTTTCCCCGAACGACCACCTGGCTTGTCTCCAAAATGAGGAATCGCGATTATATCTTAAATTCCTGAAGTAATCTTCAATTTTTTCCGCGTGTGTCATACCGGTAAGGGGGACGCAAGGCGTTGCGTCTGCGTAATAATGGCTACCTTTGTTTCATCAAAATATAAAAATAGATTATAGTATGTTGACACTCAAAGTAATTATAGAGAACAAAGATGAGGTTGTACGCCGGTTGGCTAAAAAACATTTCGATGCGAAGGAACTCGTAGACCGCATCATAGAAACGGACAGGGCGAGGCGCGAGGCGCAGCAACAGTTGGACGCCAACCTGTCGGAGGTAAATCGCCTGTCGAAAGGCATCGGAAACTTAGTGAAAGAAGGCCGTAAGGCGGAAGTCGACGAGGCCCGTTTGCGGGTGGCAGAAATAAAAGAAGCCAACAAAGCGCTTAATGAAACGAAGGAGGCGTCCGAAAGACAAATGTCGGAACTCCTGATGCTTATTCCCAATCTGCCGCATGAGTCTGTGCCCGAAGGCAATGGTGCGACCGATAACATAGTGGAGAAACAAGGCGGCGTAATTCCCGTGCTGGGAGCCGGAGCCGTGCCGCACTGGGATTTGGCGAAGAAATACGACTTGATAGATTTTGAGCTTGGAGTGAAAATCACCGGCGCCGGCTTCCCCGTTTATAAAGGATATGGCTGCCGCCTCCAGCGCGCCCTGATTAATTTCTTCTTAGATAACGCCCGCGAAGCGGGGTACATGGAGATACAGCCGCCGTATGTCGTCAATGCCGATTCGGGATTCGGCACCGGAAATTTACCCGACAAGGAGGGGCAGATGTATTATGTTGCGCAGGACAATCTATATCTGATTCCGACGGCTGAGATTCCGGTCACGAACATATACCGCGACGTGATACTTAACGACTCAGACCTGCCCGTCAAGAACGCAGCCTACTCGGCCTGCTTCCGTCGCGAAGCCGGTTCGTATGGAAAGGACGTACGCGGGCTTAACCGTCTCCATCAGTTCGACAAGGTAGAGATTGTCCGTATCGACAAGCCTGAACGCTCGTATGCATCTTTACAGGAGATGGTTGATTATGTGCAGTCTTTGGTTGAGAAATTAGAGTTGCCGTGGCGCATACTCCGTTTGTGTGGCGGGGATATAAGTTTCACCTCCGCTCTCACGTTTGATTTCGAGGTATATTCGGCTGCACAGCAGCGCTGGCTGGAAGTCAGTTCGGTGTCCAATTTCGAGAGCTACCAGGCCAACCGTCTTAAATGCCGCTACCGTGATGAAAACAAGAGGCCCCAGTTATGCCATACGCTGAACGGCAGCGCCCTGGCGTTGCCCCGCATCGTGGCTGCCCTGCTTGAGAACAACCAGACGCCGGAAGGCATACTTATTCCTCAAGCCTTAATTCCTTATACCGGTTTTGACCGCATCGGCGTGTGACAACATGCCGCAGGCGGCAAATATATCTTCACCTCTTGAGAGGCGTATCGTGCAGATGATGCCGCGAGTATTGAGCGTATCGCGGAACGCCTCCATCTTTTTCATGTCAACGCAAGCCAAAGGCGTGTCGGGTATGGCATGATAGCGAATGAGATTCACCCTGCAATATATTCCTTTTAAAAATTCCGCAAGCGCTATGGCATGTTGGTAGCTGTCATTTAAATCCTTGAAAACGATGTACTCAAAAGATAGCCGTCTTTGATGACTGAAATCGTATTGCTTGATTAGCTCGATAACTTTGTGGATAGGGAAAGCCTTTTCGACAGGCATAATGGAGAAGCGTTCTGCGGAATTAGCGGCGTGAAGGCTGACAGCCAGGTTGCATGAACTTTCGTTCAGAAAGCGTTTCAGTCCTTTGGCGCCTACTGTGGATACGGTTATCCGCTTCGGACTCCATGCGTATCCGTAGGCGGCGGTCAGTATATCAAGCGCTTTTAACACCTCATGGGTATTGTCAAACGGTTCCCCCATTCCCATAAACACAATATTGGTCAATGTTTCGGCCTCTGGGAGCGATTGTATCTGGTTGATTATTTCGCCGGCGGTAAGGTTAGCCGTAAATCCCTGTCTCCCCGTCATACAAAACAGGCAACTCATCTTACATCCGGCCTGCGAGGACACGCACAGTGTAGCCCGTTCGGCGGAGGGAATATAGACCGCTTCCACAAAGGAGCCGGAAGCGGGGAAAAGATATTTGACGGTTCCGTCTGCCGACTTGGCGGATTGGACAGGAGGCGTAAGCCCTGTTTCAAAATGTTTTTCCAAATAAGCGCGCTTGGATGTGGCGATGTTAGTCATCTCGAATATGGAGGCGACTTTTTTCTTATACAGCCAGTCGGCTATCTGTTTGGCGGAATATGAAGGAAGTCCCGCTTCGGAAGATACCTCCCCAAGTTCTTCCAAGGTCATTCCCAATAATTGTCTTTTCTTATTCATGTGTATCTATAATGTTCGCGAAGATAAAAAGAGCTGCCGTACAATTTTCATGTACGACAGCTTTATGAGATTACGAAACTAATATAATCAAGCAGTTCCCTATTTTTTATTTAATAGAAACGAATGCGGTTATCGGTTATTTTCGCACGGTTCACCAGCGACTGTACGGCCATATATCCGTAGCGGTAAGGAAAGGATGCCTCAATAGTGCGCACTTCTTCCGCTTCGTCGTATATGCGATTGTTTGTTTCTTTGTTAACGATCTGGAACACATAGACGCCGTTGTTACCAATTACCGGTTCGCTAAGGCGGCCTGTCTCCGTTAATGAAATAACGGCATTCAGTTTGGGTTCCATTCCTATACCGGAAATACGGGCGGTACTGAAACTTACAAACTTAACCGAGTCGACCGTAGCTCCCATTGTCTGTGCGTATGCGTCTAACGATGCAGGACTTTTGGCTTTCAGGTCTTCTATGATTTTCTCGCCTTTCTTTTTCGCCGCAAGTTCCGACTTCAAAACCGACTCGACCGACGTCATCGAGCGGTAGCCTTCGCGTATCGTTCCCTGGTGGGCGGCTACCACGAAGTATCTACTGTTGCAATCGAAAATTTCGGATATATCGCCTTTGCTGTGTTTTTCAAACGCCCATCGTACCACTTGGCGTGACTGAGGTATAGAGCCTACTATTTGGTCGGAGGCCGTTACCGATACATTCGACAGTAAATTGTATCCTGCTTCCTGAGCCGTAGCGTCCATTTTATCTATATCCTGATTGTTCGAGATGTATTGATTGAGATCATTGTAAAGGTTGCTGTATGTTTTAGAGCTTGGGGTTACTGTGATATCAATATCGGCAATCTTGTATTTGTCGACATTGGCTGTTTTCTCGGTGACTTTAAACAGCAATATGACTTGTGTGGATTTGAATAAGTTTATCTCATTCAGGCGAGCTGCGAAAAGGCTTGTCTTAAAGTCTTCATTCAAGGCGTTTAGTGCGGCGGCTTCAGTAAGCCATCCTACCTGACCTTCATTGGCGGAAGACGATTGGTCTATTGAATATGTCATTGCAAGTTCGGCAAAGTTGCCGCCTTTCTTCAACACATCCATCAAACTGTCAGCCTTAGCCGTTTCGGTTGGTTCCAGCATGATAAAGTGGAGGTTGACCGAATCGGGCGCAATAGTTTTGTCCACCAATTTAAACATCCTGTATTTATTATTTACGCTTTCAAAGATAGGGCCATAGACGTCTCCTACTGCTGCCGTTGCGACAAACTGTTTTTGTTCAGAGTCTAATGCTGCTTCGGAGAAGAATGCGTTTATATATGCTATTTCCGAATTATCATTTACTAAGTCTCTAACATCGTCTGACGCAGCTAATTCTTCCCTCAATTGTTCGATCTGTTCGCTTGCCTTGTCGAAGTCTTCCTGGCTTGGAACGATGTCGACGGCGATGTATTTTATTACCTTTGTTTCAGGTTGTTTATAAAGTTCTTTCCGTTGGTTGTACAGTTTTTCTATTTCCGACTTCCCTACATTAATAATAGAGTCGGGTATCGTTGAATACGACTGCATGGCGTACACTATATCGGCGCTTTCGGCTGATGCGTTGAAAACGTCTTTCGCATCCAGCGCGTTCGCAGCGATAGCCTTTCCCAGCAAGGCGGTATATTTTTGTTCCATTCGTTGTATCTTGATGTTCTTTTCCCAGAAAATCCATAGCTTCTGATATTGCAGCAATTGCGGCTGATATTCTTGTGGGGCTGTGGCTATAAAATCATCGTCAATCTGTTTCAGGAAATTGAGGAAGAATGTTTTGTCGAACGCGCCGGTTTCGGGATTGTGAAACATTTGGTTTTGCAAAAGTGCGGAGGCGATATTTTCACCCTGCACCATGTCAAACAATTCTTCGGGACTTACCGTCATTCCCAGCTTGTCCATTTCGCCGGTTAGCACAAGTTCATGCACCATGGTGTCGAAGACAGACTGTCGAATCCGGGTCTGGTCTTCTTCTTGCAGGTTGGTTAAGCCGGTTTGCATTTTATACACGTCGGTCATATCTTCTATCCGTTTCTGATATTCCTGAATAGAGATGGTGGTGCCATTAATGTCTGCAATTTTTTCCTGATGCTGTTTGAAATACGTAGAACCTGAGTTCAGAAAGTCACCAATGATAAAAGCGAACAAAGCCAAACCCACAACGATTACTAATAATCCTGCTTTGTTCCTGATCTTTTCAAGCGTAGCCATGTATCTTTTTCTGTTTTTAAGTTTATATTATCATTTAAGGGCACGAAGATAAGAAAAAAAGGATTTATCCCATCTTTTTCTCATGTCTTTTTTGTTAATCAGCTATCTTCCCCTGCTTCGCTCTTTACTTTGACAGTGTCGGCAGGCGTTTCATTTACGGGGAATATGCCGGTGGAATTGAATATTTTATATTCCGTCATGGATTGATTCGATTCAAATCCAATACCGGTTATTACCTTATCTTGCTGTTCTATGCGTATGTATTGGTCTGAATAGATTTTTTGCAATTTCTCATCCCAGAAAATCAGGGACGTAGTGAAGCATTCGTTTTCTAAGTTTCGCATTTCGACGTTCCCAATGCCTTTCCATAATTCCTGTTTCTCATAATGATACGCAGTATCCGCTTTTATGCTTGCTTTTACCTGAAAGAGCGTATCAAACTGTTCCAGATAAATGCCTTTTGGGAAGTACCAGTAAGGCTCGCTTGCTTTTCCGAATACGAGCCATTCTTTGGCGTTAGCACGATAGCGGGTGATGCCCGAATCAGATACGAGTGTTGAGACGTCTGTTGTTCGCATGGTATATGTTTGTTCCGGGTCGAAAGTCACTTCTACTGTTTCCTGGCGTTCTCCGGAACAAGAGGCGGAAAGAAAAAAAGACATGACAACTACCATAAGGATAGTTATCATGTCTCTACACGTTATACTATTTCTATTGATCTTTTTCATCTATTTACCGGATGGTAGTACGCTCACCAATCCATCCACCGATGGTGATCGACTTACCTTTATCCAGATCGGGATGCATGAATATCTCTTCGGTAGATGGGTAATAGGAACGGTATGCGCTTATTAACTTGCCGGCTTCTTCCGCTACGCTGGGGTCTATTTGCCTGGCTCTCTCAAATTTGTCGGTAGCTGCGTAGTAAACAGTCTTCACCAATACCTGGTCGTCCGGATAAATGGTTTTAGCAGTAGCGGCATACATTTTTCCTATCAACATATAGGGGTTCCCATAGGCGGGATTAGTCTCAATAGCCTTCAAGCAATATTGCCTTGCGCGCGAATAGTTGTTTTGTTCAAATGACAACATGCCAATCAGATAATAGTCTTCTGCCTTTACAGCGTCATCTGTTTCCATACCGGCAGCTTCTTCAAATAAAGAGATGGCTCTGGTGAAATCCCTGTCGCGCACGGCTTTTCTTGCAAGTCCCATAGCCGATTCGGCTGTCGGTTCAAGCTTGTGTGCATATTCAGCGGCGGCGAAATAAGCGTCAATTTCGTTGCAACGCATTCTTCGCAGCAGGGTTATCGTTTCTTTAAGGTAAGCGAGATTGTCTTTGTTTTGTTCCACTTTGTCGCCATACAGACTTTGCAGCGTTTCACAGTCGGCAGCGCCGCTATTGGCGAATCCATTGTCTAATCCGACCTTAATAGTCTGGAGATTTGCTAATTCTCTATCGGTTGCCGAAGATAATTGCGCGTCCAGCGCTGCTGATGATTTGAGGTAGTCCTGAATATAGGCCTCCTTGTGAGATGGGTCGGCCACTAACAATTGGTTGGATGCAAACATATAATACGAGATTGCCGTTATGTCTGTGTTGTTACCGTATTCATCGATTGCTTCTTTCAGCCAGCCGTATAGGATTTTGTTGTCGGCGTTCTCGCCCATTCGTTGAACATAGTCTTGCGCCTTACGTCCGATGATCCAGTCTTTTTCGTACCTGGGTTCTTTTCCGAAGTATTTGATACGTTTATCGTAAACGCCCATAAGGTCATTCATGAGAGCGGCCTTTTTTATCGGGTCTGTTTCGTTGTCTATTTGCCAACCGACGATACGAACTCCGTAGAGATAAATGTCTTTATTAGCTCCAGGACATTCATTGTATGCCATTTCCCAAAACTCAAGAGCATCTCTGAAATTTCCGTTTTTTGCGTAAGGCGTATAAAGACTGATATTCGTAATACACCGGATACTATCCTCACCGGATCCGAAGGGAGTGCCGCTATCGACTCCTTTTTGCGCATATGCGCCGAATGCTCCTCCTATTAGACATCCGGCGGCAAGTAAAAATACTTTGATTTTCATAATTTATTATTCTTTTTTAATTAGGACCAAAATAACTCTATTCAACTTTAAACTTGAAAAACCACCGTTCATTAAATGTGTAATTTACTGTAAAGCGAAAATATTGCTCATCTATCAATGCGCTTGATTCAGGCTTAACCTTCATATATTCAAACGACAAATTCAGAAACGAACGGTTATCAATCAAGGGTAAACCAAATCCGATACTTGCGCCGTATTCGTTATAGCTTTTGTTATTTATCAGCAAATAAGAGTTACTATAATGAAGTCCTGCACGGTATCTCACTCTGTTGAAAAAAGCTCTTTCCTGACTACCGGGGATAAACTCCGCGCCGACAGCTATGCGCATCCTGTTTTTAAATTTATCCTTTTCGTCAAAGTATCGAACCTGTTCCCATGTCTCGTACAATAAATCAGCAGCCAAAGTTAATTTATTTTGTTTAACATAGGAAAAACCCAGTCCAAAAGAATTAGGTAATCCGAACACTTGATTCGATACCTGTATCGTATCCGACGTATTCCCGTTAACGATAATGTCCGACGACGTGGCATTTAACTTCTTTGCCGGCGAGAACGTCAGACCTGAAATGATATACCCGTCCGCACTTATCCGGTGGGTGTACTGAGCGCCGAAATCAAGCTTTATGTCATTTACCTGAAGCGCCTGATTCCTGCCTGACTGATTGGTTGTTGTCGTACCTAATGTCAATGTTTGACTATGCAGAATGCGCCCGAACAAATATCCTGCATTTAAACCTACCGAAAGACGCTTCTTCCATATATCCACGGACAATCCTGCATAGACTTCGTTTAATCCTCCTTTGCCTGTAAAACGTTCTGAATAGTAGACACCATCGGCTGAAGTCTGTGTTGAGCCGAAATCATAACCTACATATGAATATGGCAAAACTCCGGCGCTGACGGCTATCCTGCGACTGAGGGGAAATTGCATGGCGGCATATTCCAGGTTGCCGTTCCAATGATTTTCTTTGTTCTGCCCATCATCAAACCACGACATTTGTCCGGCTATTCCAAAATCGAAAAGGAACGTAAGCGAGTCAATGCTTGTATAAGAAGCCGGATTCATGGGATTTATCTGTTTGTCGGAACGCATTCCAAAGCCTATGCCGCCCATCGCCCGCCCCGCTCCGAAGGAACGATCGGACAACTCACCGTAACCATACCGTGTGTAAGGCGAATTCGTATTATTTTGTGCCAGCATTGTCAACGGGATAATGACAAGAATACCAACAGCTACCACTCTTTTAATTTTCAACATTATACTCTAAGATTCTATTTAATCCTGTCAACACTAAATTGATGTCCGCAAAGATGGTATTTTTTAACCGTCTTTCAAAATAAAACGAATTACCCCCAGTTAAAAAAACCAAAAGACTGGGGTATTCCCGACGCAAATCCTCGATGTAGCCCTCCATTTCATACGTAATACCTTTCACAACTCCTGCCTGTATAGCTGTTTTTGTGCTGTACCCTATCTGCGGAATATCTTCCGCTTCCTGCACGAGGGGGAGCTTGGAGGCATAGCGATTCAGAGCCTTAAAGCGCGTAGTCATGCCCGGAGATATGTTACCTCCGAGATAGGCGCCTGATGCGTCTATCAACTCGTATGTTATGGCTGTGCCTGCGTCTATTACCAATATATTTTTTCCGGGCTTGAGATAGTTGGCTCCGACGACGGCGGCCAGACGGTCTTTACCGAGCGTCTGGGGCGTTTGGTATTGTATGCTGATTGGTACGGGCGTATTCTCGTCGAAAAAGATAAAATACGGCAACCTGTCGTTGAAGAAGGCGAGTAATTCGTCGTCGGGCTCGATAACCGTCGACATTATACCCTGCCGCAGATCGTATTCCTCAAAAAAGGACGCCACGACGCGGGGGCTGAAGTCCTTGTATACTTGCGAGGCTTCCATACATCCTTGCTTGCCGTATACGGCAACTTTCGTGCTCGTATTACCTTGTTCGATAATAAGATTCATTTTGCGTAGCTAACGGCTCGCGTTTCGCGTATCACCGTGATCTTCACCTGTCCGGGATAAGTCATCTCATCCTGGATCTTCTTCGCTATCTCATTCGACAGGCTCTCTGTGGCCTTGTCGTCTATCCTGTCGGCTCCTACGATGACCCGAAGTTCTCTTCCTGCCTGTATAGCGTATGTCTTTAGTACGCCGGGGTACGACAATGCGAGTTGCTCAAGGTCGTTAAGGCGTTTGATGTAGGCTTCTACAATTTCGCGGCGTGCGCCGGGGCGTGCGCCTGATATGGCGTCGCATACCTGGACAATCGGGGCGAGGAGGGTTTGCATCTCCGTCTCGTCATGGTGAGCGCCTATCGCGTTACAAATATCCGGCTTCTCCTTATATTTCTCGCACAGCCTCATGCCGAGAATAGCGTGCGGCAATTCCGGTTCGTCATCAGGCACTTTGCCGATGTCATGCAGCAAGCCGGCGCGCCTGGCTTTCTTGGTATTCAATCCTAATTCCGAAGCCATTACAGCGCATAGGTTAGCTGTTTCGCGGGCGTGTTGCAAAAGGTTTTGTCCATACGACGAACGGTATTTCATCTTCCCTATAAGGCGTATCAGTTCGGGATGCAGACCGTGCACACCCAAGTCGATTGCCGTGCGTTTGCCGGTCTCTATCACCTCCTCTTCCACTTGTTTGCGCACCTTGGCGACGATTTCTTCTATACGCGCCGGATGGATGCGCCCGTCTTGCACCAATTGATGCAGGGCTAAACGGGCCACTTCCCTGCGGACAGGGTCGAAGCCTGACAGGACAATGGCTTCGGGCGTGTCGTCAACAACTATTTCTATGCCGGTCGCAGCTTCCAGCGCGCGTATATTGCGCCCTTCGCGCCCTATGATACGTCCCTTTATTTCATCGGATTCGATATGGAACACGGTGATGGAGTTTTCTATGGCTGTCTCCGTCGCCACTCGCTGAATCGACTGTATAATGATCTTCTTGGCCTCCTTGTTGGCCGTCATTTTTGATTCTTCTACGATTTCGTTCACGTAGGATGCGGCTTGCGCTTTGGCCTCTTCCTTGAGGGATTCGATCAGGCGCTCTTTCGCTTCTTCGGCAGACAGGCCGGAGAGCATTTCGAGATGTTCGACCTCTTTCAGGTGGAGCTTTTCTAATTCCTGTTTCTTTCTTTCTATCAGTTCGAGCTGTGTTGAGAGGTTTTCTTTTACTACGTCCAGCTCGTTGTTCCTCCTCTGAAACTCTTCCTGCCGTTGGGCTACGGACAGTTCTTTTTGTTTCAGCTTAGCTTCGACCGATTGTATTTTTGAGTTACGGGCGGAGACCTGTTTTTCCAGGTCTGATTTAAGATGGAGGAACTTCTCCTTTACTTCGAGCAGTTTGTTCTTTTTAATTACTTCCGCCTCTTTTTCCGCTTCCTTGAGAATGTTTTCGTATCTCGCCTTGACAACGAAGCGCATTAACATCCACGTCGCCGTCCCTCCTATCAGGAAGGTAGCGATTGATATGCCTATATACATTATTTCCATAATCCAACACCAGTTTTTTATTCATTAATTACATGCACAAAAGTAATACTCGTTCACACTCCTGACGGCAAAAGTGTATTAATCGGCGGGGGGTATCCTTGTCATAGAATCAAATGGCTATTCGTTGTCTTTCATATATTCCTCCAACATGCCGGTCATTTGCTTTATCTTTTCTATAAAAGGTGTGGTGTCATTTCTTTCTTTCCATTGTAAATTTTCCATTGACAACTGAAGAGCTACCATAGCTAACCAATCGGTATTCCCTTCTGCGTATTTCGGATCATCTTTCGTCGATTTCGGGTACTTTTTCCGGTATTCCCCTAATGCGGCCTTTAGTTGTTTGGCTGCCTTGCGCGCCAACTCTTCCTGGTCCCGATTAATCCGAAGACCGTACGTCTTGTCAGCTATTTCTATATGTATAAGAAACTTGTTGTCGTCCATCACCCGTTTATTTCTTCAATAATGTAATGCACGCATCTACCTCCCGCACTAATCTCGCCAGCCGCATCTTCGCGTTTTTCACTTCCTGTTCGCTCGTGGAAACAATACGCGCGGTGAGCATGCTGTTACATCTGGCCTTCAACTCGTCAATCGTCTGCATTGCTTGCCGCAATTCTCCTTCTTTTGATTCTAAGGAGCAAGCGAGGTCGTTTATCTTCTGCTTCTGCCGATCACAAATACTCAGCAAATCTTGAACCCTAACTTCAAAAACAGCTAACAATTTATCCTGATCATCGGTCATTTCACGCCAAATTCTTCACAAAAGTAATTTTTTGATTCGAATATAACAACTCTTGGCTCAATTTATTTAAAACCTGTTTTGAATTTATTACCTGATTCTTTCGGGCGGACGGTTTCATGATAATTAATTTATCGGACTATGTTTAGCCTTGGCGTCGGAAATCTTCCCGTAAATCTTTTTCCCCAAACAATGGACGCAGGAGGCTTTCACGTATATCGGGAAACACGGAAACCGGCGTTTTTATACCTTTCCGAATATCGGGAAACTCGCAATCGGGCGTTTTCATGCTTTCAGGCATGTCGGAAAGTATGAAATCGGGCGTTTTCATGCTTTCAGGCATGTCGGAATGTATGAAATCGGTCGTTTTCACGCTTTCAGGCACGTCGGAAGGTATGAAAACGGTCGTTTTCATGTTTTAAGGCACGTCGGAAGGTATGAAAACGGTCGTTTTCACGCTTTCAGGCACGTCGGAAGGTATGAAAACGGTCGTTTTCACGTTTTCAGGCACGTCGGAAGGTATGAAAACGGTCGTTTTCATGTTTTCAGGCACGTCGGAAGGTATGAAAACGGTCGTTTTCATGTTTTCAGGCATGTCGGAAGGTATGAGAACGGTCGTTTTCATGTTTTCAGGCATGTCGGAAGGTATGAAAACGGGCGTTTTCATGTTTTCCGACATGCCGGAAGGGTTAAAATTGGCTTTGGCGGATGTTTTCCGATAAAATTGTTTGGCGAATCTTTCGGGGAGGGGTAGGGGGGCATTGGGGGTTAACGTTTTTTTTATACGGAGGGTGTAACGATTATTGTATGATGTTCGTCTATATCTAAAAACGTGGTAGGCCGCCTTGTTTCTAATATTAATAACAGGGAAATTATGATGAAAAGATTATTGTTTGTTTTAATACTGCTCGGCGGTATGCGGGCGGGCGTTTTTGCACAGGGCTTAGCTATTGGGGGCGTGGTAAGGGATGCTTCGGGCGGGGCGGCGATGGAGTTTGCCAATGTGGCGTTATTGACGGTTGATTCGGTATTCGCCGGAGGGGCGTCTACTGATTCCCAGGGATATTTTTCGCTCTCCGGCTTGGCGGCGGGCGAGTACGGGCTTACTGTTTCCAGCCTCGGATACAGGGCGCAAAGGATTGTTTTGAGCCTGACGGCGGACGTTAACCTGGGGGAGATATTGCTGGAAGAGGAGGCCGTCGAGCTGGGCGGGGTATCCGTGCAGGCGTCTAACCTTACGAGTACGATGGACAGGAAGCTGGTTTATCCTTCCGACAGGCAGGTGAAGGCGTCGACCAACGGCATTGATTTGTTACAGCAGTTGATGCTGCCCAAGCTGATAGTCAATCCTATATTCAACGAAGTATCCTTGCCCGGCGGAGGCGAACTGCAATTCCGTATCAATGGCGCTAAGGTCGAGAGTGAAGAGATTACGGCCCTGCTGCCTGCGGATATTATACGTATAGAGTTCCATGACAATCCGGGCCTCAGGTACGGCAATGCGGAGGTTGTACTTGACTATATCGTGCGCCGCCCTGAGACGGGGGGAAGCGTGGGTGTCGACCTCAGCGATGCCATTGGCACGGAGTGGGGCAACAATCGCGTCAACGGCAGGATCAATCACAAGAAGTCGGAGTTCTCGGCATACTACGGCCTCAGCCTCCGCAATTTCCACGATATGTGGCGCGATAACGAGGAGAGGTTTGTACTCGGCGACGGCTCAGCGCTGCACCGCCGCGAGGAGGGCCGGCCGGGGCATCTCCAGGTTCCTTGGCAGAACTTCAACACGACGTACAGCTACGCCGGCGACGGCCGTATGTTCAACGCCACGCTGCGTTATTATGGCAGCGACCAGCCGCACGTCGACTATCGCGGTATATTATATAATGTAGAAAATCCCTCCGACGCCGTCAGCATGGACGACCGCTCGGCCTACCTGACCCGCCGCCCGGCCCTCGACCTCTACTACCAGCAGGATATGAAGCACGGCCAGACGCTCGTCTTCAACATCGTGGGTACATATAATTATACCGACAACCGGCGCATGTACAGCGAGAGCCGCGGCGATGCGCTGCTGACGGCCGTCAACAATGCCGTCGAAGGGCGCAAGTACTCTTACATAGGCGAGGGTATATACGAGAAGAAACTTGGCGAGCAGCGCATCGGCGCAGGCGTCAAGCATACGCAGTCGTCATCCTCCAACACCTACATAGACGAGGCCGGCCGGAGCGCAATTGTCAATCAGGATCAGGGCGAGACGTACATCTACGGCGAATTTAGGGGCCGCGCCGGCAAGCTCGATTATACAGCCGGATTAGGCGCAACGAGGGCGTACTTCACGCAGGGGAGCAGCGACAGTTATAGTTATTATACGTTCAACCCGCGCCTTGTCCTGCATTATAACCTCACGGGCAGTTCCTTCCTGCGCTTGCGGTCGGACATGAACACTGCGGCGCCCTCGCTGTCCAATCTTAGCGATGTGAGCGTGCTGATAGATTCGTTGCAGATACAACGCGGCAACCCGTCGCTGCGCCCCTTCGTCCGCTCCTCGTCCGAGCTTGTGTACGAATTACGCAAGGGTATATTCTACGCCAACTTAGGCGCGGACTACCAATACCAGCCCGGCGCTATCATGGACGAGAAGTATCCCGAAGGCGACAAGATAGTCCAGACATGGAATAACCAGAAGAGTTGGCAACGCTTCGGCAGCCGCGCCATGCTGCGCGTAGGGCCTGTCAGGGACATAGTTCAACTGTCCGTCACCAGCGGCGTCAACCACTACGTCAGTCATGGCAACACCTACCTGCACCGCTACACCAATTGGTACACCTTCGCCGAGGCATCGGCCACGTACAAAGGCTTTTCCGCCTCGATGATGATGGAGATACCGTGGAACGACTTCTACGGCGAGACCATGTCGGGCGGCGAGAAGATCCATCTGGCCATGCTGGGATATAAGTACCGCGAGCTGTCGTTCACGGTAGGCGTATTTTGCCCCTTCGCCGACAACTACAAGCAGGAATCCGAAAACCGTTCACAGTACGCCTCCTATAAAAAGACCAACTACATAAACGGGACCTCCCGTATGGTGGCGCTCATGTTCCGTTACAACTTCTCGTTCGGTCGCACCTTCAAGGCCGGCGAACGGCGTCTCAACAATGCCGACGAAGATTCCGGCGTCATGAGCGCGGGAAAATAACAGAAGTTGCAGGATTGGGGCAAATGGATTAAATTTGCCGGCGTCTAAAGGCCTGCCGGCGAAACGGGCGGGCCTTCAGTATTAATAACCAACTCAAAATTGAATAATATGTTGAAAATTGCTGTACAATCAAAAGGACGCCTGCATGACGAAACGATGAAATTACTCGAAGAAGCCAACCTCAGGTTTAACCGCGGTAAACGCACGTTGCTACTCCAGGCCGAAGGCTTTCCGGTAGAGATACTCTTCCTACGTGACGACGATATACCGCAGGCCGTATCCGGAGGCGCCGCCGACATCGGTATAGTGGGCGAAAACGAATGCCTCGAAAAAGGTTACGAAGTCAAGCTACTCAAGCGTCTCGGCTTCGGGCGCTGCCGCATGTCGCTCGCCATACCCAAGGATGAGGATTACGACGGCGTCGAATGGTTCCAGGACAAGACCATCGCTACCTCTTACCCGAATATCCTGAACGAATACCTTACGAATAATGACGTATACTCGGATTTCCACCTCTTCAGCGGATCGGTAGAGATAGCGCCGGGGATAGGAATGGCCGACGCCATCTTCGACATTGTCAGTTCGGGAACCACCCTGCTTAACAACCACCTCAAGGAAGTGGAGACAGTCCTGTGCAGCGAAGCCCTGCTCGTAGTCACCCCCAAGCTTTCCGGCGAGAAAAAAGACATACTCGACGAGCTATGCTTCCGTATTGAAGCCGTAGTAGCCGCCAGGGGCAAGAAGTATGTCATGATGAACGCGCCCAAGGAATCGCTCAACAAGATAGCCGTCATACTCCCCGGTGTGAAAAGCCCTACCGTCACGCCGCTGGCCGACGAAAACTGGATCTCCATACAGTCGGTAATAGAAGAGGAAAGCTTTTGGGAGAACATCGGCCTCCTCAAAGCCTTCGGCGCAGAAAACATACTCGTCCTCCCGATAGAAAAGATGATATTATGATACCTGTCATAATGCGCCCCCCGCGAGAAGAATGGGGACAGCTCGCACAACGGCCCGTCTCCGACCCGCACGCGCTCTTTGACGTTGTACGTCCGGTAGTCGAAGACGTAGAACGCTACGGGGATGCCGCCATACTGCGCTACGAGATGCGCTTCGACGGGGCGATGCTCGAAAGCCTCGCCGTCTCCGAAGCCGAGATCGAAGCCGCCGGAGCGCAACTATCCCCCGTCCTCCGTCAGGCGATAATATCCGCAGGGAACAATATATACAAGTTCCACAAGGCGCAGAAGTTTGAAGAGATACGGGTCGAGACCTCACCCGGCGTCGTATGCAGGCAAAAGGCCGTACCCCTCCGTAGTGTCGGCCTGTACATCCCCGGCGGTACGGCGCCGCTCTTCTCCACCGCGCTCATGTTAGCTACGCCGGCGCGTATAGCGGGATGCCCCGAAATCATCCTCTGTACTCCCCCGCAAAGAGACGGCTCCGTGCATCCGGCCATACTGTTCGCCGCGGCCCTCTCCGGAGTCAACAATATCTACAAGATGGGAGGCATACAGGCCATCGCCGCCATGGCTTGCGGCACGCAGACAATCCCTAAAGTCGACAAGATCTTCGGCCCGGGCAACCAATACGTCGCCGCCGCCAAGGAGTTCGTCAACCTCCGCGGCACAGCCATAGACCTCCACGCCGGCCCTTCGGAAGTAGAGATACTCGCCGACGATTCCGCCAACCCCGCCTTCGTCGCCGCCGATATGCTCTCGCAAGCCGAACACGGCCCCGACAGCCAGGCTATACTTGTGACCGCCGGCGGGGACGTAATCATCGAGCGCGTAATCGCCGAACTGAGCGAACAGCTCGAAGCCTTGCCGCGTAAGGAAACGGCCCGCAAGGCGATAGGCAACAGTCGCATCATAGCCCTTGACAACATGAGTGAAGCCATAGACTTCACCAACTTGTACGCGCCCGAACATCTCATCATCCAGACCCGCGACTACCGCGCCGCAGGCGAGCAAATACTCAACGCCGGCAGCATCTTCCTCGGACATTATACGCCCGAAAGCGCCGGCGACTATGCATCGGGCGCTAATCACACGCTGCCCACCAACGGACACGCCCGCACGTGCAGCGGCGTAAACTTCGACAGCTTCGTGCGCAAAATAACGCTCCAGGAGATAACGCAGGAGGGCCTTCGGATACTCGCCGACGTCATCAATCCCATGTCAACGGCCGAACAGTTGGACGCGCACCGCAACGCAGTTACAATAAGAACAAATATGTTATGAAGAATCTTCAATCATTAATAAGGCCCAACATACTCGCCCTGCGGCCTTATTCTTCGGCGCGCAACGAGTTTCACGGCGACGCTTTAGCCCTTCTCGATGCCAATGAGAATCCCCACAACCCGCCGTATAACCGCTATCCCGACCCCGCTCACCTGAGGCTGAAGAATCGTATAGCGCAGATTAAAGACATAGCGCCCGAACATATATTCCTCGGCAACGGCAGCGACGAGGCTATCGACCTCGTGATACGCGCCTTCTGCGAACCGCGCCTCGATAACATCGTCGCCATCGCGCCGACCTACGGGATGTACGAAGTAGCGGCCGGCGTCAACAACGTGGAATACGTCAAGGCGCCGCTACGCGAAAACTTCAGTCTCGACGCCGCCGCATTGCTCGACGCCGTCACGAAGCGCACTAAGGTAGTCTTCCTCTGCACCCCGAACAATCCGACCGGCAACCTGCTCGAAAGGGAGGAGATATACTGCGTCCTCAAGCATTTCGGCGGCATAGTCGTGGTAGACGAGGCCTACATCGACTTCTCCGCCTCGCCCTCGCTCACCCGTCAATTGCTCAGCCATCCCAACCTCATCGTCCTCCAGACCATGTCTAAAGCCTGGGGAGCCGCCGGAATACGCCTCGGTATAGCCTTCGCTTCGGAAGCTATAATCGGCGTCCTAAACAAGATAAAGCACCCCTACAACCTCAGTCGCCTCGCCCAGGACGAGGCCTTACGCATACTCAGCCGCGAGGAGTTCATGCAGGAAAAGCTCGCCCTCATCCTCAGCGAACGCTCCCGCCTGGAAGACGCGCTCGCTAAATTCGCCTTCGTCCGCCGCGTATACCCGTCCGATGCCAACTTTATACTCGTAAAAGTCGACGACGCCAACGCCACGTACAACCACTTAGCCAACCGCGGAGTGATCGTGCGCAACCGTAGCGGCATACCGATGTGCGAAAACTGTATACGCATAACCGTCGGCTCGCCCAAAGAAAACGACGCCCTCCTGAAGGCGCTTAGCGAAGTACGATCATGAAACGGGCTCTGTTTATAGACCGCGACGGCACGATAATCGTCGAACCGGCCGGCGACTGCCAGGTGGACAGCCTCGAAAAGCTTGCCTTCTATCCGAAGGTGTTCCGCAACCTTTACTTTATACGTACCCGGCTCGACTTCGACCTTGTCATGGTTTCCAACCAGGATGGCCTCGGCACGGACGCCTTTCCGGAGGATACCTTCCTGCCTGCGCACAACAAAATGATGGAAGCCCTCAAGGGCGAAGGCATCACCTTCGACGGCGTGCATATCGACCGCTCCATGCCCGGCGATAACTCGCCCTGCCGCAAGCCGCGCACAGGGATGCTGGGCAAATACACGGACGGCGGCTACGACCTGGGGCGCAGCTTCGTCATCGGCGACAGGCTCACCGACCTTGAGCTTGCCGTCAATCTCGGCGCACGCAGCATCTGGCTACATTCGCCCGTCGACGCCGCCGCTGAACTTTCCGCCTGCGGGAAACAACTCTCGCCCTCGCTGATTACCGACGACTGGGACAGGATTGCGGAGTTCCTCTTCGCCGGTGAACGACGCGCCGTCGTGCAACGCAGGACGAAGGAAACCGATGTCCGCGTGGAATTAAACCTTGACGGCAACGGACATTCCGGCATCGACACCGGTCTCGGCTTCTTCAACCACCTGCTCGACCAGATAGGCAAGCACGCCGGCATAGACATTGATGTGCGCGTGCGAGGCGACCTCGAAGTGGACGAGCATCACACTATCGAAGACACCGCCCTCGCCCTCGGCGAAGCTTTGCTTAAAGCCTTGGGCGACAAACGCGGAATAGAGCGCTACGGATATACACTGCCTATGGACGACTGCCTGTGTAGCGTGGCTCTCGACTTCGGCGGACGGCCCTGGCTCGTGTGGGAGGCCGACTTTAAACGCGAGAAAGTCGGCGACGTACCGACCGAGATGTTCTTCCATTTCTTCAAAAGCCT
>JAIRZN010000179.1 GCA_031267205.1 Tannerellaceae bacterium
GAACCGGCCCACAGACATGGGTGAGTAGTAATGGCTTCCTCAACAGCATACCTTCGCCGGAAGACGGTACTCTATACGCTAGGGATAAATTAGATTATGTTGTTACGTATTACGATAAAGCTGTTTTCAACTCTACCAGTGTTACCGTCGATGATTCCGGAGACTTAAGGTACACTGTTCTGCCTGGCGCTACCATAACCTCGAAGACTTATTTCAACATAATATTTGTCGTTAAACCATAACGCACATCTAATATTTGTAGTTTAACAACGCACACGCTTACTCCCGTCCTCTTCCTCGAAGGGGACGGGAGTTTCTTTTACCCCCTCCCGGCATTCGCCTCTAACCTCCCGTCCGACGCTTCGTAAGCATTCGGCGAAGTACACCATATCGCGCTTCATCCACTGAATATAGAACTCTATGTTGCCAACATAGAGTTCTATGTTACCAACAGAGAGTTCTATGTTACCAACATAGAGTTCTATGTTACCAACATAGAGTTGTATGTTGGCGACATAGAGTTGTATGTTGACAACATAGAGTTCTATGTTACCAACATAGGGTTGTATGTTGCCAACATAGGGTTGTATGTTGCCAACATAGAGTTCTATGTTACCAACATAGAGTTGTATGTTGACAACATAGAGTTCTATGTTGGTAACATATTTTGATACCCCGCCATGGTTTTCAAAAGACCCGGAGGGCTTCTTGAGGATGATATGTTCTTCAATGTTCGGAGTTTATCAATATTAGAATTGTTAATCAGGTTTGTGGCGTATGCTTCATAGAGTATGAGGAAAGCTGCCCATTTTTATCCATCTGTGTGATATTACGGCTTTATCATGTACATTTGCATCTATGAAAAAGGTCGGCATGACTAATGAGAATCGACAATTACGCACACGCAATGTCGCGTTTAAGCTCAATGACAATGAATATGGGGCGGTGATGCGCTATCTGGATAAATACAAGATAACAAACAGGTCGCGATGGTGCAGGGAGACCTTGCTCACGCATATCCTCAAGACGCTGGAAGAAGATTACCCGACACTGTTCAAAGAAAACGAGATGAGACGATGAGGCCCTTCGACGATACATACTTCATGAAGATGGCCTTAGCCGAAGCCGCCTTGGCTGCCGGGGAAGGCGAAACGCCTGTCGGAGCGGTCTTGGTGTGCAACGACGGAATCATCGCTCGCGCACACAATCAGACGGAACGCCTCAACGACCCTACGGCACATGCCGAAATGCTTGCCATAACCTCCGCCACCAATCTTCTTGGAGCCAAATACCTTACCGGTTGCGCCCTGTACGTCACGGTAGAACCTTGCGTGATGTGCGCCGGAGCCATCGCCTGGGCGCAGGTACGTACGCTTATATACGGCGCGCCCGACCTCAAGAGGGGCTTCCGCAAGTACGCCCCCCTTTCCCTGCATCCCAAGACGATTGTCAAAAGCGGCGTAATGGAAGAAGAATGCGCCGGCTTGATGACGGCCTTTTTCCGTAGCCTGAGGTAGGGATACCGGATATTATTGAATTATGAATTATAAATTATGTGTTATGAACTATGATGTAGCTATTATCGGAGGCGGGCCGGCAGGTTATACCGCAGCCGAAAGGGCGGGAGCGGCAGGATTGTCGACCGTCCTGTTTGAAAAAAACTCGCCGGGTGGCGTATGCCTCAACGAGGGATGTATTCCAACCAAAACGTTACTCTATTCCGCCAAAGTATTCGATACCATACGCTCCGCGTCCAAATATGCGGTAAAGGCGGATAATGCGTCGTTCGACCTCCCGAAGATTATCGCCCGCAAGAACAAGGTGGTGAAGAAGCTGGCGGCCGGTATACGTATGAAGCTATCCGTATGCGGCGTCGTTACGGTTAACGGAGACGCCGTCGTACAAGGGCGCGAACCTGGAGGCGACCTTATCATTGCCTGCAACGGCGAGACTTACCGTGCAGCCCGGCTGATACTCTGCACCGGTTCCGAGACCTTCGTCCCTCCCATCCCAGGCCTTGACGGGACAAACTACTGGACGAGCCGCGAAGCCTTGCAGACAAAGGAACTGCCGGAGACGTTGGTCGTGATCGGCGGCGGCGTCATAGGAATGGAGTTTGCATCCTTCTTTAATAGCCTGGGGACGGAGGTGCACGTCGTAGAGATGCTCGACGAGATACTGCCCGGCATGGACAGTGAGCTGGCCTCGATGTTGCGCGCCGAATATACCTCACGAGGCATACGCTTTTACACAGGGCATAAGGTGACGGAGGTCAACGCTTCGGCCGTCGTCGTGGAGAAAGACGGCGAAGCCTTCCCCATACAGGGGGAAAAGATACTGCTGAGCGTCGGACGGCGTCCCGTAGTTAAAGGCTTGGGATTAGAAACGCTCGGCATAGAGATGCGCCACGGCGGAGTGAAGACGGACGAATACATGCAAACGTCAGCCACGGGCGTATATGCCGCAGGCGATATTACGGGCTTCTCGATGCTTGCGCATACGGCGGTGAGCGAGGCCGAAACGGCCGTCGGGCATATACTCGGCAAGGCGATGGCAGGCATGAGCTATAAGGCCATCCCCGGCGTAGTCTATACCAATCCCGAAATAGCCGGCGCAGGCTTTACCGAAGACCGGCTCCAGGCCGAAGGCATAGAATATACGGTAAGAAAAATCCCCATGACGTTCTCAGGCCGTTTTGTAGCCGAAAACGAAATGGGGAATGGTATCTGTAAACTTATACTGTCGGTCGACGAGACGGTCATCGGCGCTCATCTGCTGGGGAATCCTGCGTCCGAACTGATCGCCATTGCCGGCATAGCTATCGAAAAGGGCATGAAAGCCGGGGAGCTGGCCTCGTTCGTCTTTCCTCATCCCACTGTCGGCGAGATACTGAAAGAGGCGTCAGGCCTTCATTAGCCGCGTACGATTTCTTCCTTTTCCTTGTCCCAATACATTGTGCGGCCTTCGAGGTAAGCCCTGGTGCCCATGTGGGCTGTGATGGCTTCTTCAAAGGCTGCGTCTATGTCGCAGCTTGGCGTACCGCCGTTGCGGATACATTCCACCCATTCGCGGATATGCAGGTAGGTAGTGTCGTAGCGTTTGCCGTTGACGTAAGCGTATAGCAGTCCGCGCTGGGCGAAGTATAGCTCGGTGGCCGAACTAACGGCGTCGACGTTCTCCTGCCCCGGCACGTAGGTTATAAGCGGGGTGTCCGGCTTGATTATACCTTTGGCAATCTGGTCGGCATAGCGCGTGGAGCGCGGGTCTACCTTTACGATAAGCGAGCTTGAGAGCTCCATCGAAGCGTCGTGCCCCATGAACACTTTGCCCCTTGAGCGCTGGCTGGCCAGCGTGGCGCTGTAAAGCATGGTGAGGTTATTGCCGGGGAACTCGAACGAGGTTTGCAGTACATCGGGAACGGTGCGCCCGTCCTTGAAGAAGTATACGCCTCCCGACGAAGTAGCCGAGTGAGGAATACCCACGCCAAGTATTTGGTTGACGGCGTCGTATTCATGCGTCAGCAAGTCGCCGCTCAGTCCTGTGCTGTAATCCCACCAGCAACGCCAGCGGAAGAAGCGTTTGAGGTCGAACCGGTCGCGCGCTTCAGGGCCTACGTATCGTGCGAGGCCGTTAGCCTGCATATAGTCCATGTATTCCTTTATGCGTTCTTCGTTGCCTTCAAACTGCTTCCAGTCTATTGTCTGCGGATTGGCCGTCTCGTGGATCGGATACACCCACGCGCCGTTGGGATCGTTGCGGTTGGTGCATACTTCGATCAGGGATATGGGGCCGAGTATGTTTTTGTCGACTATTTGCTTTGCCTTGAGGTAGCTGTCGGTCTGCCGTCCTTGATGTCCGAACTGGAAGGTTACGCCGCTTCGCTTGACCGTGTCGCGTATCATGTACGTTTCGGGTACAGTCCACGACATAGGCTTTTCAAGGTATACATGCTTGCCCGACAGGGCGGCGTCCATCGCCATAGTCCCGTGCCAGTGGTCGGGCGAGGCTATGATGACGGCGTCTATATCGTCGGCCGCGAGCAGTTCCTTATAGTTACGGTACCGTTTGGGCTGTGCGCCGAAGGTACCGTCCGAGCCTTCGCGGTTGATGTTGGAGCCCGACAGTATGGCGGCCTCGGCGTAGGTATCGAATATGTCGCATACTCCGGTGACGGCTATGTTGAGGCTTTCCTGTTCCATGTAATCGCGGTAGCGGGTGTCGTTTGAATTGACGCGGGCGGCTTCTTTCCATGTATCAATAACGGTAGGTTCCGCAAATCCGGCCGCTCTGAGCAATTGCTTTCCGCGTATACCGTAGCCTATGATTCCGATGCGGATAGTTTTGCCGTCGGAGCTTATTTCCTTGGCCGAGGGAGGGGTTACGGGGTCTAACTTGAACATATCGCCGAGGTCTCTCCTTGAGCGGTCGTATTGCGCCTTTTTGTATACTCCGTAAACCAATGCGCCCGCTACTGGGACGGAAACGAGCTTCTTTATGGCGCTTCTGCGTCCTGATGACGCCGGTTCTTCCTGCTGTGTTTTATTTTCTTCTGACATGATTTAAATCGCTTTGGAAGGTTTGTTTTTCAAAAAGTTGGAGATATATCCGTCTAAGCCGAAGACTTTGGAGGTCGGGAAGACGTACAATACCGCAAGCGCGGCTATTTCGATCAGGTTACGGTCGATCCACAGGTAGGAGCCTTCACGGGGCATCATGAACAGGTTTTCCGAACCGATAAACGGCGGGTGCGACATATAGTAAAGCAGCATCAGCAGGATGCCTCCGACGCAGCCTATGCGCGTAAGGCAGCCGAATATCAGGCTAAGCCCGACTAAAACAAGTCCCCATTCGTTGAGGAAATTAACTACGCCGAGCGTATCGGCGTTTGATGCCATAGAATGAAACAAGGAGGCGAACCAGCCCTGGGAATCCATCAGGTAACCAAGCGATGTCCACCTGGGATTCATGACCTTGACGATTCCTTCGTACAGGAAATGCCAGCCGATAAGAAATCGCAAGGCTACGAGCCAGCATGTTTGTAATTTTGAGTATGAATTCATTTGGTATATTAATTATTAAAAGTTTCCCGCTTAATTGTTGTTTTTTCCCCGAAGGGTTGCAGGGGAGAAAAACAATGAGGCAAATGTAGTATTTTTGCCGGAAAGATATATCACAACGACTAAAAAACAGTGTTCAAAATGACAAAATACAAGCGTGTGCTGCTTAAACTTAGCGGCGAGTCTCTTATGGGAGGCAAATCTTACGGCATCGACGAGGTACGCCTCCATGAATATGCCTGCCAGGTGTGTGAAATAGCGGAAATGGGTGTGCAGACGGGAATCGTTATCGGCGGGGGTAATATATTCCGCGGACTGAGCGGCGCGTCTAAGGGTTTCGACCGTGTACGGGGAGACCAGATGGGGATGCTGGCTACGGTTATCAATAGTCTCGCACTATGCTCGGCGCTGACGGCCTTGGGCGTTAAGACCAAGGTGTTGACCGCTACCCGCATGGAGCCTATCGGAGAGTATTACAACAAGTGGAGGGCGGTTGAGCTGATGCAGGAGGGGTGCATCGTCATCATGTCGGGGGGGACGGGCAATCCGTTTTTCACTACCGATACAGGGGCGTCCCTCAGGGCAATAGAAACGGAGGCCGACGTTATGCTCAAGGGCACGCGCGTGGACGGTATCTATTCCGCAGACCCGGAGAAAGACCCTGCGGCCGTGAGGTTTGATAAAATCACTTACGACCGTATCTATGAGCTTGGACTTAAGGTTATGGATCTTACGGCTACCATAATGTGCAAGGAAAACAGCCTCCCGATAGTCGTCTTCGACATGGATACGCCCGGAAACCTGAAAAGGGTCATCAACGGCGAGCCTGTCGGCACCTTAGTCTATTGACAGGCGCGGCAAGGGGGATTCCTTGCCGCGATGAATTAAACTCTAAAAGCGGTTGATGTCGTCCGCCGCCGCGCTGCCGCCGCGGTACTTCCTGTTGTAATTGTTGAACATGTATGTGACGGACAGCGTCACGTAGCGGGTTTCGTTCTTCTTGTCCGCATTCCAGCGCAG
>JAIRZN010000025.1 GCA_031267205.1 Tannerellaceae bacterium
TAGCGAAAATATGGGTAAGGCTCTCTTGATAGAACTGTTTGTAATAAGCGCCCCCCGCCTTCCTGTAAACAATCCACTTCCCGTTGGGGAGTATCTGGATGTCAAGCATAGGTTTACCGTTATGGTCGGCCTGTCCTCCGAGGTAGATTTTATTGTCTGTCGCATGGAGGTTGGCAGGCATTAGCGAACACGCTACAATAAAAAGCAGCAAAAATTTGTAGCAGGATAGAATCTTAATCTTTACATTGTACATTGTATTATATCTTATAGTTATTATTGACATGAAAAAACATTACCGATTAATTAAATTAGACAACTCCAGGTTGTATAAAAGATGCTTCTTGAGAAGACGCCCCCTTCCCAGGGAGCGTCTCCAGGGTAAAAACAAGGTGTTTTTACCGTCCATCGTTGCCGTTTGTAGTAGTTTGAGAATCATACTTATAAAAATTCTGTTGTCTAATTTAATCGTTCGTTTAAACTAGACAGGACTGTGTCCATTTTCAGGACGCTAAAATCTTAACAGGGAAGATGATTTTCGCCTCTCTTAAGGCGCAGGATTACAGGATGTAAAATAAAATGACTTAATTGAAAAAAATTTCTTCTTTCATTGTTGTATATGTTCTATTTTAACTATATTTGCCGTCAGCAATAATCGAACGATTAAATTAGACAGTTTCACTTTTTTAGACACTGCTAATTCCTTTAATTACAGGCGTTTCTTTTCCGTCGATTCGGGCCTTCAGCCCGTTTTTTTTACCGTATAAAATAGACAATCCGACAATCAGGGATCGGCACGGGCTACAAGCCCGCGCCGGCGGCATACAGGCGCCTGCCTATAAGGCTTGCCTTATCGCTTATGCTCTTTGCGTGAGGGATAGTAGCGGAAAGACCGGAACGAGCGCAGCGAGCGAGGACTTGTAGCGGATAGCCCGACCCCGCCGCAGGCGGGGGCACACCCTGATTATCTTCGTGACCGGATGTTGCTTGTGTGATGTTTATTGACGGCATGGGCTGCATGTGGGCGGCGGGGAAACCGTACGTTATTTGGCTGGAAAAACTTTTCGGGGATGTTGGTTTTATAGCAAATATGTATATCTTTGCGGGCATTTGCAAACTCTGGATAGCAGTTTTTAATACATTAATATATATGGAAAAGAAAAGAGTATACACCTTTGGTGACGGCAAAGCCGAGGGCAGAGCGGATATGAAAAACCTGCTCGGAGGAAAAGGGGCTAACCTTGCCGAAATGAATCTTATCGGCGTGCCTGTCCCGCCGGGATTTACGATTACGACCGAAGTTTGTTCGGAATACTACGAGCTGGGGAAAGACAAGGTTGTTGAAATCCTGCTGAACGATGTCGAGAACGCTATCGTGAACGTAGAGCGGCTTATGAGCTCCAAGTTTGGTGACATAGCTGATCCGTTGCTGGTCTCGGTACGCTCCGGCGCCCGTGCATCCATGCCGGGAATGATGGACACCATCCTGAACCTGGGACTTAATGACGAGGTCGTCGAGGGGCTTGCGCAAAAGACAGGCAACCCGCGCTTCGCATGGGACTCCTACCGCCGTTTTGTGCAGATGTACGGCGACGTTGTGCTTGGAATGAAACCCACTAACAAGGAAGACATTGATCCCTTTGAAGAAATCATCGAAGAGGTGAAAGCCGACAAGGGCGTCAAGTTAGACAACGAACTTGACGTGGAAGACTTGAAGAGGCTCGTTTCCAAATTCAAAACCGCCGTCAAGGAACGCACAGGGAAAGACTTCCCGACCAACGCCTACGAGCAGCTTTGGGGAGCTATATGCGCCGTCTTCGACTCGTGGATGAACGATCGCGCCATACTGTACCGCAAAATGGAAGGGATACCGGCGGAATGGGGAACGGCCGTGTCGGTACAGGCTATGGTGTTCGGAAACATGGGCGACACGTCGGCGACAGGCGTCTGCTTCTCACGCGACGCAGGTAGCGGCGAAGACGTTTTCAACGGCGAATACCTCATCAACGCACAGGGCGAAGATGTCGTGGCCGGCATACGCACACCTCAACAAATCACCAAAGCAGGTTCGCAGATATGGGCCGAGCGGGCGACAATACCCGAAGAAGAACGCAAGGCGAAATATCCGTCTATGGAAGAAGCTATGCCTGGGATATATAAAGAACTCGACGCTATACAGACCAAACTCGAAAACCATTACCGCGACATGCAAGACATGGAGTTCACCGTTCAGGAAGGCAAGCTGTGGTTCCTCCAGACACGTAACGGCAAACGCACCGGCGCCGCAATGGTGAAGATAGTCATGGATCTGCTGCACCAGGGCATGATAGACGAAAAGACGGCGCTCAACCGCATCGAACCGAACAAGTTGGACGAACTGCTGCATCCCGTGTTCGACAAATCGGCACTGAAGAAGGCCAAAGTACTGGTCAAGGGACTGCCCGCCTCTCCAGGAGCGGCTACGGGGCAGATAGTATTCTTCGCCGACGATGCCGCGGCATGGTATAAAGGCGGCAAGAAAGTGGTGCTGGTACGTATCGAAACCTCGCCTGAAGACCTGGCCGGCATGGCGGCCGCCGAAGGAATACTTACCGCCCGCGGTGGAATGACCTCGCACGCCGCCGTAGTAGCCCGTGGAATGGGTAAATGCTGCGTATCGGGAGCCGGAGCCTTGATTATCGACTACAAAAAGAAGACTTTGACAGTAGACGGCAAGCAGTTCAAGGAAGGCGACTTCATCTCTATCAACGGCACAACGGGACAGGTGTTTGAAGGACAAATCCCGACGCAAGATCCCGAACTAACCGGCGATTTCAATGCCTTGATGCGGCTCGCCGACAAATATACCCGGATGTCCGTCCGCACCAATGCCGACACCCCTGCCGACGCACAGCAGGCGCGCGCCTTCGGAGCCGTAGGTATCGGGCTTTGCCGCACGGAGCATATGTTCTTTGAAGGTGAAAAGATAAAAGCCATGCGCGAAATGATCCTTGCCGAAGACACCGTGGCGCGCAAGAAGGCGCTGGGCAAGCTTCTCCCATTCCAGCAGGACGACTTTGAGGGCATATTCCGCGCAATGGCCGGCTATCCCGTCACCGTACGCCTGCTCGACCCGCCCCTGCACGAGTTCGTACCCCACGATCCTAAAGGACAACAGGAACTTGCCGACGCAATGGGCGTAGACGTCAGCGTCGTAGTACAGCGTGTGGAAGCCCTCCACGAATCCAACCCGATGCTTGGGCACCGCGGCTGCCGCTTAGGCAACACCTATCCCGAAATCACAGAAATGCAGACAAGAGCCATACTCGGCGCCGCCCTCAAACTGAAGAAAGAAGGCGTAGAGACGCATCCCGAAATCATGGTGCCGCTAACGGGCATACTCCACGAATTTCTGGAACAGGAAAAAATCATCCGCGCCACCGCCTCGCAACTCTTTAAAGAAGCGGGCGACAGCATAGACTACAAGGTAGGCACGATGATAGAAATACCGCGCGCCGCCCTGACAGCCAACCGTATCGCCTCGGCCGCCGAATTTTTCTCATTCGGCACGAACGACCTTACGCAGATGACCTTCGGCTACTCGCGCGACGATATCGCCTCCTTCCTGCCTATATACCTGGAAAAAAAGATACTGAAGTTCGACCCCTTCCAGGTGCTGGATCAAAACGGCGTAGGACAGCTCGTGCGCATGGCTACGGAAAAAGGACGCACCGTGCGCCCCGACCTCAAGTGCGGCATATGCGGCGAACACGGCGGCGAACCCTCGTCGGTCAAATTCTGCCACCATGTAGGACTGAACTACGTATCCTGCTCGCCCTACCGCGTGCCTATCGCCAGGGTATCGGCGGCGCAGGCGGCCATTGAAGGATAAGACCGCTCCCGTCCGGTATCACACAATCCGACGTCATATTGCTCCTGTCCGCTATCTTTGCCGGGCGGGAGCAATTCCTTTCGGGCCGTAATTTTACGCCGCGCCCGCATTAAAACCATAAGAGTGTATAAAAAAATAACTACCTTTGCAGCATCATAAAAAAGAACCTCATTAAAATTATGGGCGAGATCAAACAAAACGAAGCAGAAGGCAAAAAAATCTTGAACTTTATTGAGTCATTTGTTGAAAAGGACCTGGCGGACGGTAAAAACGGAGGCGCCATACAGACACGTTTCCCTCCCGAACCCAACGGATACCTGCACATAGGACATGCAAAAGCCATTTGCCTGGACTTCGGGATCGCTGAAAATTACAACGGCGTATGCAACCTGCGCTTCGACGATACCAACCCTGTGAAGGAAGACGTTGAGTACGTCGACTCCATAATGGAAGACATCAGATGGCTCGGATTCCGCTGGAACGAAGTATACTACGCCTCCGACTATTTCGGCCGGCTTTTCGATTTCGCCGTCCTGCTCATCAAAAAAGGAAAAGCATACGTCGACGAACAAAGCGCCGAAGAGATAGCCTGCCAGAAAGGCACGCCTACGCAGCCTGGAACGGAAAGCCCTTACCGCAACCGCCCTGTAGAAGAAAACATAGACCTGTTCTTCCGTATGCAGGCCGGCGAGTTTGAAGAAGGAAGCATGACGCTGCGTGCCAGGATTGATATGAACTCGCCCAACATGCATTTCCGTGATCCCATAATATACCGCATCATAAAAGACCATCCGCATCACCGCACGGGAACGACTTGGAAAGTCTATCCTATGTACGACTTCGCGCACGGGCAGAGCGACTACTTTGAAAGAGTGACGCACTCGCTATGTACGCTCGAATTTGAAGTGCACCGCCCGCTGTACGACTACTACATAGAGTTGCTTAAGACAGGTGACTACCGTCCGCGGCAGATAGAGTTTAACAGGTTGAACCTCACCTATACCGTCATGAGCAAGCGTAAACTGCTGCAACTTGTCAAGGAAGGATTCGTAAACGGGTGGGACGATCCCCGTATGCCTACCATCTGCGGATACAGGCGCCGGGGCTATACGCCGCAAGCCATCCGCAACTTTATCAACAGGATAGGATACACTAAATACGACGGCATCGTAGACGTCGCCCTGCTGGAACATGCCATACGCGAAGAACTGAACGCAAAAGCGCCGCGCGTATCCGCCGTCTTAAACCCCGTCAGGCTTATACTTACGAACTATCCCGAAGGACAGGTAGAGATGATGGAGGCCGTCAACAACCCCGAAGATGAATCGGCGGGAACGCACCGCATAGCCTTCGATCGCGAGCTATATATCGAACGTGAAGACTTTATGGAAGACGCGCCGAAAAAGTTTTACCGTATGACGCCCGGACAGGAAGTGCGGCTCAAGAGCGCCTATATAGTAAAATGCACCGGGTGCAAAAAGGATGCCGACGGCGAGCTGACGGAAATATACGCCGAATACTGTCCCGAAACGCTGAGCGGCCGGCCCGATAGCGGTCGTAAGGTGAAAGGCACACTGCACTGGGTATCTGTCCGGCACAGCCTGCCTGCCGAAGTACGCCTGTACGACAGGCTGTTCGTATCCGAAAATCCATCGGAGGAAAAAGATAAAAACCTCCGTGAATTACTCAATCCCAACTCACTCGTGGCGCTTACCAAGTGCAGGGTGGAAGCGGAACTGCAAAAAGCCGAACCGTTGGACAACTTCCAGTTTCAACGCGTCGGCTATTTCAATCTCGACCCCGACAGCAAAGCCGACCGATTGATATTCAATCGCACGGTATCGCTGAAGGATACGTGGAGCAAATTAAAAGACAAGTTGTAATCCCACCTTTCATTCGTATGAAACAAGATGAAATTTCAATACTGTGGCAACGTTACATCACAAACTCTCAACAAGGGCATGAACCCTATTTCGACGCCGATGAGATAGATGCTTTACTCGATGACTTTGAAGAAAAAGACGATTATACGCACTACGAACCCATTCTTAAACTCGGCCTCCGGCTACACCCCGATAGTTACGAGCTGAAAATACGGCAATGCAGGTTACACGTCCATAACGAGGAATACGAACAAGCGCTGGATTTGCTGGAGTGTGTCGCCAAATTTAGCGATTTGGATGCAGACATGATGCGCCTGGAGTGTTACTGCGCCCTCGACATGTACAATAAAGTGGTTGAATACATGGAAAAACTCGTTCGGGACAAACATCCGCAGACAAAGGACATCTTCGAGTTCCTGGCCCCGGTAATGAGCGACTTTGACATGATGACCGAAGCAAAATCTTTTATCCACTGGGGGTTACAGTTATTCCCTGATGACATGGTGTTGAAAGATGAATTGTGCTACCTCTATGAGTTAGACGGCGACTACGAAGAGGCTATCAATACCTGTAACGAACTTATCGACGTGGAGCCTTATTCGTATGACTACTGGTTTACGCTGGGCCGCCTTTATTCGATGACAAACGATTTCGACAATGCCATCGACGCCTTTGACTTCGCCCTGACCTGCGACGATTCGGACGAGAACCTGAAGGTGTTGAAGGCCTACTGTCATTTCATGAACGAGAACTACGAGAAGGCCCTCGAAGTATATACGGAGTTGATCGACAGCGAGGGGGATAAAGATTCGGCTATGCATATAAAAGCCATGATGGCCGAATGTTATATCAAACTGGATGACTACGACCGGGCTTACATGGCACTCAGTGAGGTTATAAACATACAGGGTGGCGAAAACCGCGACCCCTCCGTCTATATCAACTTCATACGTGTTTGCCTGCAGACCGACCGGGAAAGCGAAGCCGCGCAAATACTCTCAAAAGCCGCCGACATATTCCCCGACAATGTGCGTATTCTGTCCATGCTGGCTTTGAATCATATTAAAAACGGAAAAGAAGATTCGGCGATGGAGATAACAAACAAGATACTTCACCGGCTAAGCTCCTTCAGTGATGAAAATGAAGATTCGGGATTGCCGAGACTATTTACCGAAAACTCCAATATATTCTCGGCTGAAAACCTGAAGAAGATTACCAAGTACTATAAAAAGATTTTCCAGCTCAACTCCAACGTACCCTTGAAGTACCGCTACATTCTCCCTGAAAACCTTACAAAGGAGTATCTCAAAGACAAGAACAACAGTAACTAAGCGGTTTTAATCCTCTTTCTCGCCGTACGCTAGATCACCAGCGTCGCCCAGTCCGGGCACTATATAGGAATGATCGTCCAGATCATCGTCGACGGCGGCAAGCCAAAGCGTTGTACGTCCTTCCGGCATGACTTCGCGTATGTACTCCACCGCCTGCCTGCTGGCTATAATCGAGGCGAGATGTATACGAACAGGCTCTCCTTTGGTTTGAAGGGCCTTGTATGCCATTTCCATAGAGCTACCCGTGGCCAACATAGGGTCGGTTATGACAAGCAACTTATTTGTCAGCGACGGGGAGGCGATGTATTCGATATGGATGTCAAAGTTAAGGCGGTCTTTGTATTTGCGGTAAGCCGACACGAAAGCGTTTTCGGCATCGTCCAGATAGCTCAGGAAACCTTGATGATACGGAAGCCCCGCCCTTAGTATGGTACTAATTACAATCTGCTCGTCCGGCGTATACATGCGGGCCGTACCAAGGGGCGATTTAATATTCCTGGCGGTATACGAAAAGGTTTTGCTCATCTCGTAAGCCATTATTTCGCCTATGCGTTCGACGTTACGACGGAAGCGCAGGCGGTCTTTCTGTATGTCTACGTCCCTCAACTCGGCTACGAACCGGTTTAGTATGCTGTTGGATTCTCCAAGATGTATTACCTTCATGATCGTTTGTGTATTTTGAGCCGAAAGTAAATATATTTCGTTTGTCAAACAAGCATTCCTTTCTTTTTATACTTTAACACTATTAACCGGCTATTTCAAAAAGCAGTCGGTTTTTCATTTGTATATTATTTATGTTCATGAAATTACAAATTCGATTTTCGATTTTTAAAAAGCTACCTCCTTGTCAAAAAAGAGATAGTTGAGCCGCAAACGGGCTTTTATTTTTACTTTTTCCCGATTTTCTGTAATACCGCCTGCCTTCGGTTACCACTCAATTTATGTCCAAGTGACTTATCAAATGTATCCGAATCAATGCCGCTATCGTGGAAAAAGCTTCCATTTGTGCAATATAGAGCGGATAGAGTTTGTCGGCCACCGCATGAACCCAACGGTTGATGCTTGAGGTAGTGATTTCCACGTCCAGGGCTTTGAATCGCACGGCCTGACGGTACTCGGAAATATGGTAAAGGAATTTGTCGGCAATGATTTGGCTTAAAAGCGATCCCCCTGCCATACAACCCGGAAGGATGGCAGGCACGGGCGACGCCTGGATAATATTGGAGGAAAGAGCGTCCTCTTTCTCTTTCACCATTATTTTGTATATCGGGCGAACGATCCGTTCCACCCAAAACTTCGAGGGCTCCAGCATCAGCCGTTCGCTCACATCCCGACCTATCGCCATCTATTTATACTTGTATTACACTGCCATACCGGTGATTATGCGTTTTCGGACAGACACTACGTACTTTTACACCACCCCCTTAGTGCTGGGCAGGTCATAGGCGTAGATGTCCCTTCGTATGGCCATCCTGATGCTGCGGGCGAAGGCCTTGAAGATGCCTTCTATCTTGTGGTGTTCGTTTGCGCCGCAGGCTTTTATGTTTAGATTCATGCGGGCGGAATCGCTGAGGCTTTTGAAGAAATGGAAGAACATCTCGGTCGGTACGTCGCCGACTTTCTCGCGTTTAAAGTCGGCCTCCCACACGAGCCAGGGCCGTCCGCCGAAGTCGAGAGCCACGCTACACAG
>JAIRZN010000095.1 GCA_031267205.1 Tannerellaceae bacterium
TTGGTCGCCGGGGTGAAATACGAAGTCACCATTTGCGTAGCTTCGGTAATCCCCGCGCTACCGTTGCCCTGCGCCATCGCGCCTAATACATACAGCAGGCTTGCTGCCGTCAGAAAAAACCTTTTTTTCATCTGTCGAATCGTTTTTAAGTGAATACTGAAAATTAATTGCGACAACAAAAGTATCGGTGTTAAAAAGCTGTGGAACAAGCCTGAGTATATGCGTCATCATACGTCATTATATGTCATCATACATGGAGAAAAGCGGCGACATGCTTTGCACCGGTCAGAATGTTATATTTTTTGAGGCTTTTAACTTTGTGGCGGAAAATAATGCCACATTTTTTGTGGGGCTGGCTGAAGAAGTCCACTTTCTCACAAAATCAGATTTTAGAGACGTCGGGGATGTTCCACGGAAAATAGTTAACTTCCCGTGGAATATTTCAGGTTTTGCCGCGATGAATTATTGAAATAATGTCAATATGCTAATAAGAGGCAATATCTTATCATTATGCGGCCTTTTTGAGAATGTCTATCTGCATCTTGCGCATATTATGGACCACAACTGCCAGCGCCAACTCTGTTTTTACCTCTGTCAGACCTCTTAAGTGCAGCCGGCGAAAGAGTTGGTTGCCTTTTATGTCTGCGAAACAGGTTTCCACATCACGACCCCATTGTTTCATCATACGCTTACATCTTACAATCCAGAAAGCGCTGGCGGTAGTGTTGGATAAGGTCGGCAAAGAATATTTGGTATTTGATTTGTATACGGTTGTTACGGTAATCGTTGTCGTCTCTGTGGAAACTGTCGTTACTCTCGCTCGCGTAAAATATTTGAATAAAAAATATCTACATTTTGTTCGCTTATCTTTTTCAGATTTTCTTCGGATATATTGCTGTCCGTGATAACAGTGTGTACAAGCGAGATATGCCCAAGATTAGCAAAAGCGGTGATGCCGATTTTTGAAGAGTCCGCTACCAAAAAAACTTTATCAGCAGACTTTATCATGGCCGACTTCACTATAAGATCGCTTAAGCTGGGATAGGTCAAACGCATAACAGGTGATATGCCGGCAGTTGCCAAAAACAATTTGTTGACATGTATGTCCCGAAAAGAATCAGCCGCCATCTTTCCTGTAAGCGAAAGAGTTGGAGCTTTAAATTCGCCACCCGTAACTATCAGGTTAATACCCGGATTTTCTCCTAATATCAAGGCTATGTTGAGGGCGTTGGTAATTACTGTGAGTCCTTTGAAGTTGGCAAGTAATTTGGCAATTTCAGTAGTTGTAGAACCGGAATCAAGTATTAGACTGTCACCCTCCTTGATAAACGTTATAGCTTTATGAGCTATTTCTATTTTTTCTTCAAGATGTGTTCGGTTAAAAACATGACCGGATTTAACAAAAGAGCCTATGTCTTTCAAAAAAGCTCCGCCATGCTCTCTTTGAATATACCCCATATTATCTAAGAGTTCAAGATCTTGACGAATTGTGACATCCGTCACTTTAAAAATCTTACTCAATTCATGAACTTTTGCATGGCCATCTTCGCGAATCAGATCCAATATCTTCAGTCTTCTTCTGTTTAATGTCATAAGGTAAGCTGTATGTTGTTAGTTTTATGATACCTGTAGAATAAATAATTTGCGCAAACTTAAGACATTTTAAAGATAAACGAAAGAAAAAAGTAGCTATTTAACTGACGGCAACCTTTTTTAGGTATATACAATGCTTCTATTCTTCGCTTTGCTTTCTTTTCTCAGTCAAATCGACAGCCCGCTTAATTTTCTTTTAGTTTTTATTCCAAGTTAATTAAACATAAAATATTTGCGTTTACTGTATTTTGCTTTGGTTATATGTTTTTATTTCCTTTCTTTGCCTGCGATTAAATATGCTAAATGATCAATGAAAGTGAAAGCAAAAGAATTGGAGTTACAATCGGAAATAAACCGTAAACGTTTAGTGGAAATTGCGTTTAAGGCCAAAGCCGCACACATAGGAGGAGGTCTTTCTTGCCTTAATATACTTACAGTTCTGTATTTTAATGTAATGAACATGGAGGCCGGCAATCCTGAAGTTCCTTGTCGCGACCGTTTTGTACTGAGTAAAGGTCATTGTGCAGAGGCATTATATGTTACACTTGAGGCACGAGGGTTTTTTCCGGCGGAAGTAACAAACACACTGGGCGAATTCGGTTCTGTCCTCTCCGGGCATCCAACCATTCATGTGCCTGGGGTTGAGGTAAACACAGGGGCATTAGGCCATGGCTTGTCTATTGGTGTGGGGATAGCTCTTGCCGCTAAAATGGATAGATTGCAGTACAGGACGTTTGTATTAATGGGCGACGGAGAACAGGGGGAAGGTTCCATTTATGAAGCGGCGATGGCTGCAAACCAATACAAATTGGACAACCTGGTGGCTATTATCGATCGTAATGGATTACAGATAAGCGGGACAACGGAGGACATCATGGCTTTGGAAAGTATCAATCAAAGGTGGAGCGCCTTGGGATGGGATGTAACGGAAGTAAACGGAGATAAAATAGAAGATATCGTAAGCGCTTTCGGAAAAATAGACTATTCGGATAGCCACCCTCATTTATTAATAGCGCATACCACGAAAGGCAAAGGGGTATCTTACATGGAAGGCGACCCTGTCTGGCATCATGAGATTCCAGACGTGGAACAGTATGAACAGGCCATCCGTGAGATTTCGGAAAGTATTGAAATTTTGGAAAAACAAATACAGAGAGTATGATAGCTTGCCGGAAAAGTTTTACTGAGACTTTATTGTCGCTGGCCAGAGCAGACAGGAATATAATAGCCGTCACAACCGACGCCCGCGGCTCGGTTACGTTGAATGATTTTGCAAACGAGCTGCCGGGACAGTTTGTCGAGTGTGGAATTGCGGAACAAAACGCGGTCGGCATATCCGCGGGCTTAGCACATAGCGGGAAAAAGGTATTCGTATGCGGCCCCGCATGTTTTTATGTAACCCGCAGTCTGGAGCAAATAAAAATAGACGTAGCTTACAGCAGGAATAATGTGAAAATTATAGGCGTAAGCGGCGGCGTTGCTTATGGAGCTTTAGGGGCAAGTCACCACAGCTTGCATGATATTGCCGTATTGAGAACTTTTCCGGGTATGAATATAATATTACCGAGTGATGCCCGGCAAATAAGAAAAATCGTAAAACTGCTGGTTGATTATCCGGAGCCTGCCTACATACGTATAGGGCGTGCTCCTGTGCCGGATATATACGAAAACGACGGTTTTAACTTCACAATCGGAAAAGCCAATCTGTTATTGGACGGAAACGACCTGACAATCATAGGAACCGGCGAAACTGTTTACCACGCTTACCGAGCCGGACGTATGCTTCACAAGAAAGGTATAAGGGCACGTGTCCTGGATATGGCGTCCATCAAGCCTTACGACAAAGCGGCCATTCTGAAGGCTGCTGCCGAAACGGGAAGAATAGTGACGGTTGAAGAGCATAGCCGATTCGGTGGATTGGGAAGTTTAGTTGCCGAGACTTTATCCGAATCGCCTGTGCCGCTCAGAATTATCGGAATACCGGATGAGGACGTTATACATGGAAATTCTTCCGGGATATTCGCTCATTATGGATTGGATGCGTCAGGTATCTATAAAACCGCGATAGAGTTCATGAAATATGAAAAATAAAGTAATTGCAATCGACCAAAGTACTTCTGCCACAAAAGCCATGCTTTTCTCAGGGCAGTGCAAATTAATCCGCAGAAGTAATGTGTGCCACGAACAATACTACCCTAAGGCCGGCTGGGTGGAGCATGATGCGGAGGAGATTTACCGGAATGTACTACTGTCCGTCGGAAAGCTGATGGATGCGGAGCCAGCGGGCGAAAACAACGACTATTCCCTCTGTATAACCAACCAGCGAGAGACGGTAGTAGTATGGAACAAAGACACAGGGAAGCCGGTTTATAATGCTATCGTGTGGCAATGCCTGAGAGGCGCCGCTATCTGCAACAGGCTGAAAGAGGAAGGCCATTCGCAGATGGTCAGGGAAAAAACCGGGTTATTGATCGACCCATACTTTTCGGCAAGCGGCGTAAAGTGGATACTTGATAATGTAGAAGGCGCTCGCCGGTACGCCGCTAAAGGACTACTGCTGATGGGTACGATCGATTCTTGGCTCATCTGGAAACTGACAAACGGCAGAGTACACGCTACCGACTACACGAATGCTTCGAGAACATTGCTTTTCAATATTCATACCTTGGATTGGGACGACGATATGTTGAACCTATTTACCGTTCCGCGCTCCATGATGCCGCAGCCTCACCCGTGCGATTCCGTTTTCGGAGAAACAACGGTTGGAGGAATCTTCAAACGGCCTGTATGCATAGCTGGGGCGATTGGGGATTCTCATGCCGCGCTGGCAGGACAGATGTGTTTTGAGGAAGGGCTTGGGAAAGCTACTTACGGTACCGGTTCGTCGGTAATGGTCAATACCGGCGGAAAGGCCGTTGCCGCTCCCAAGGGGTTGGTGACATCCATCGGATTCCATGCCCTGGGGAAGATATCTTATGCCTTTGAAGGGAATATACACTGTACCGGAGCGACAATTAACTGGATAGAGAACCAATTGGGTATAATATCTTCTCCCGCTGAGATAGAATGTATGGTATCCCAAATAGGCTGCAATGACGGTGTTTACTTTGTCCCTGCCTTTACCGGATTAGGGGCGCCCTGGTGGCAACCGGATGTAAAGGCGGCAATATTCGGAATGACATTAGCTACCGGCAAGATGCATATCATCAGGGCTGCGATAGAATCTATCGCTTACCAAGTGAATGACCTTGTAAAGACAATGCAGCAGTCTGTTACACTGAAAGAATTGCGGGCTGACGGCGGAGGAACTAAGAACAACCTCCTGATGCAGTTTCAAGCCGACCTGTTACGGACGCCGGTCAACTGCCTTGACATTGAAGAGGCTTCGGCTTTGGGTGCGGTTATAATGAACGGTTTTGCGCGTAATGTTTGGAGCGCTTTCGCAGACATACAAGCTATGTCTACTTACGGTTCCGGCAAATTATTCCTACCGGAGGTGTCGGAAGATATAATGAACACAGCTTATACAGGGTGGCTCAATGCCGTAAAACAGTTGATTAAATAAAAACGACAATCTTAAATTTTAATACCATATCAATATGAAGAACAAAGGAAAAATGTGTTTTGGCGTTATTATAGGAACGCGAGCTTACTTTAATTCAGCATTGGCAAAAGACGTCCGCAAACAGTTATTGAAGACTTTATCGGACGAAGGCTACGATTATGTCATCCTCCCTGAAGACGCAACGCCGACGGGTAGTAGCAGTATCGAGACGAGGGAAGACGGCCTGAAGTGCGCCGCCCTCTTCCGCGAAAATAGGGACAGGATAGACGGCATCATTGTCTCACTACCAAACTTCGGTTTCGAAATAGGCATCATCAATGCAATACATGTTGCCGGACTGAACGTTCCCGTTATGGTACAGGCCTGCGATGACGAGAACGACAAGGTCGACTTAGACAGCCGTCGCGACGCTTTCTGCGGTAAGATCTCGGTATGCAATAATTTGTATCAATACGGAATACCGTTTACCGATACCACATTGCATACCTACTCCATTCATTCGGACTTGCTGATGAAAGATATTAACCGCTTCGCCGCCATTTGCCGTGTGGTAAACGGACTGCGTCGCGCACGTATCGGAGCTATCGGAACGCGACCGGCAGGGTTTCAAACTGTGCGCGCAAGCGAAAAAATCCTTCAGGCTTCGGGCATCACGGTTATCCCTGTCGACCTGTCGGAAATCATAGAAGCTGCGCGCAGGATTGACGATGACGACGATGCGCTGCTACGCAAGATAGACGGGATACGTAAATATGCAGCCGTGCCGGAGGCTTATGACGCAAAACTACCACTTCAGGCCAAATTCGGTTTGGCGGTAGAAAGGTGGATTGAATCTAACGACATCGACGCAGTCGCCATACAATGTTGGGATTCTCTGGAGCAAAACTACGGATGCGCCGCCTGCGTGACGATGAGTATGCTTGGCGAAAGGTTATTGCCCGCCGCTTGCGAGATGGATATTGCCGGGGCCGTCGCAATGTATGCCCTGATGCTTGCTTCGGGACTGCCGCCGGCTTTGCTGGACTGGAACAACAACTTCGCCGGAGACCGCAACAAATGCGTATGCACGCACTGTGGTAACTTCCCCAAGTCGTTTATTGCAAACGACATCAGGCTCGGCACTCTCGGCGTACTGGGTAGGACTATGGGAAAGGTAAATACCTTCGGCGCCGTTTACGGCAAGGTGAAGGAGGGAAATTTTACTTTCTTCCGCATATCCACCGACGATACGAAGGGATGCATCAAGTCGTACCTCGGGGAAGGTACAATAACGGACGAACCTTACGACATGGACGGATGCATTGCCGTAACAAAGGTCGACAATCTACAGACGCTAATGAAGTATATCTGTCGCAACGGATTTGAACACCATGTGGCCATGTGCCGCACAAATGTGAAGGATATTCTCGACGAAGCTATAGTCAATTATCTCGGATGGAAAATATACGTACATAGTTAATTCATAATTATTAAGATGATAACGACAGATAATTATCTCCTTGCCCTCCTTTGCTGCATCTACTGCTGCATATGCTGGGGATCGTGGGCTAATACACAGAAGATGGTTGCCACCAGGAAATGGAGCTTCGAATTGTTTTACTGGGATCTCACCATAGGACTATTTCTGACGGCTCTCCTGACAGCCTTGACGCTTGGTTGTATGGGCGAAGGGCAGACAGTGCTTGAAGACTTGGCCGCACCGGATTGGTCGAGCATCCGTTACGCCCTCTTGGGCGGCGTTGTGTGGAACTTCGGGAATATCTTCCTGACAGCCGCCATTGCGGTGGCCGGCATGTCGGTTGGTTTTCCTATCGGAGGCGGATTGGCGTGGATAGGGGGAATAGGGTTCAACTATCTTCTGATAACCCTCGCCGGACAGGCGTACCCCGGCAATCAAACCCTGCTGTGGATAGGCGTAACAGTTATTGTCGTCGCCATCCTTGTATGTGCAAAGATATACAGGAACGTGTCGGCCCAAAAGTCCTCTACGCCGAAAAAGGGAATACTGCTGGCTATTGTGGCAGGCGTTGCGATAATGTTCTTCTACGGCTTAGTCGTGAAATCCATAGCTCCGCAGTACGTCGCGGGAGGCACAGGGACGTTAAGCCCATACACAGGCGTTTTCTTCTTTGCCGCAGGCGTCTTGTTAAGCACTCCTGTTTTTAACGGTTTTGCAATGAAGCATCCCGTACAGGGAAAGGTGCTAAGGGTCAAGGACTACTTGTCAGGCGACATTCGCACTCACCTCACAGGCGTCCTCGGCGGGTTCGTCTGGATGAGCGGCATGGCCGTAAGTTTCATGGGAGCAGGCGCCGCCAATCCTGCCGTTTCATACGCACTCAGCAATGCCGCTCCGGTTGTGGCTATGATTTGGGGAGTATTTGTATGGAAGGAATTTAAAGGCGCACCCCGCGGAACAAATAAACTGATAGCCGCCATGTTCCTACTATTCATCGTAGGATTAGTATGCATAACAATGTCCAACTAACATTAAATGACATCTACAAAAGCTCCATGGGAAACTTTTGAAACGTTGCCTTTTTATGCCGTTTTTTAGTCGGTCAGTAGTGTCTCTTAAATTATAATATCAATGAAAAAGAATGTAACACAAATCAAATGGAAGAACCTGATGGCGACGACGCTGTTGTTCTTCGCATGTATCCCCTTCGCCTTCGCCCAGGAAACGGCCAGGGTGACGGGTACAATCGTCGACGCTCTCAACGAGCCGGTGATTGGAGTAAATGTAATGGAAAAGGGAACGACAAACGGTACGGTCACAGACCTCAACGGCAAGTATACCCTGACCGTACAACGAAATGCTGTGATAGTATATTCCTATATCGGATACATCACGCAGGAACAAAAGGCTATCGCCTCGGTAATGAACATCACGCTTGCGGAAGATAGCCGTGCGTTGGACGAAGTGGTAGTCATAGGCTACGGCGTGCAGCGTAAGAGCGACGTCACCGGCGCCGTATCGCAGGTGAAGGCCGCCGACCTTGAGAACCGCTCCGTCACCACTATCGGCCATGCCCTTCAGGGCAAAACAGCAGGCGTCAGCGTGCTCCAGACCTCCGGTGCACCGGGTGCGGGGACATCAATACGTATCCGCGGTTACTCGTCGAACGACACGTCGGAACCGCTTTATATTGTCGATGGCCTGACCGTCTCCGACATTAACTATCTCGACCCCGAAAACATCGAATCCCTTGAGATACTTAAAGACGCCGCCTCTGCAGCTATCTACGGGGCGCAGGCCGGTAACGGCGTAGTGCTTATCACTACCAAGTCGGGCGCGAAGAACAACCGCGGCAGGGTCTTTTACAACGGGCAGTTCACTACCTCCACCGTCGGGCATATCCCCGAAGTGATGAACGCCGCAGAATGGGCCGAATATATGGTCGAAGGAGGATTCGCAAGCGAGACGTCCATCAACGACTATTGGTATGCCTACAACGACGGCCGGAGGGCGGATACCAAATGGTCGGACTATGTATTCGACCGCGGTTCGCTCATGCGCAATACCGCCGGCTTCGAGGGCGGCAACGACCGCGGTAGCCTGTACATCGCCCTTACCGCCCTTAACAACGACGGCATAGTCATAGGCGACAAGGATTCCTACGACCGCGTCACGGCGCAGGTCAACGCCGACTACAAGATAAACTCATGGCTCAAGGCGGGAATAACCAACTCCACGGAGCGATACAATTCAAAGAGCGTACGCGAGAACTCGGAAGTATGGGGAATGATTTCCTCCGCCATCCTCTACGACCCCATCACTCCCTATACTTACGAGATGAACAACCTCCCGCGGCATATTGAGATGCCCTACCTACAAGGCAAACCGTTCTTGAAGGACAAGGACGGTAATATCTACGGCACCTCCCCTTACGCAACCTCACAGATATGGCACCCGATGCAGATGCGCGACACAAGGGACATAAAGAGTGACGGTATAAATACCAACGGCACGTTCTATGCCGACCTTACGACCTTGAAGGGGCTTGTCTTTACCTCGCGCTTAGGGTACAGGTATTCCTTCAGCAATTACTCTAACTACGTGGCGCCCTACTATGTACTGTCGACAAACGAACAGAACAACGGCACGCTCGAAGTCCGGACATCCAACTTCCTGTTCTACCAGTGGGAGAACTTCGCCAATTATTCCTTCAATATAGGCAAGAACAATCTCATCGCTATGGCAGGCATGTCCTACCAGAAAATGGAATCGAACTATCTCAACATCACTACCGACCTGCTGACCAACGAGGCGGCGAACTACCGCTATGTCGACTACTCCTCGACAGCCGCCAACGATGTCGTGACCGGTACGCCCGTCGAAAGGGTCAATATGTCTTACTTCGGACGCTTGAGCTGGAGCTACGACAACCGCTACAACCTTCAGGCCAACTTCCGCGCCGACGCTTTCGACGCCTCCAAGCTATCGGCAGATGCCCGCTGGGGATATTTTCCCTCCGTATCGGTCGGCTGGACGGTAAGCAACGAGGGCTTTATGAAAGGAATCGACACTAAGGCCCTCTCCTTCCTCAAACTGCGCACCTCATGGGGCAAGAACGGCAATGTCAACATTCTCAATAACTACGAATACGCAACGACCGTGGCCAGCGGCTATACCTACGACTTCGACAATGCCTCAGGCGCCGTCGTCGGAGTAGCTCCGTCGACCGTCCTGCCCAACAACAAACTGAAGTGGGAAGAATCCGTACAGTATGATTTAGGACTTGACGCTCGCTTCCTCAACAGCCGTCTCTCCTTCACGTATGACTACTACCATAAGGAAACCGAAGGCCTCCTGACTACCACTACGCCGGCCATGATAACGGGCGCCTCTTCCATGTACGTAAACGCCGGCAACGTCCGCAATATGGGGCACGAGTTCGAACTCTCATGGAAAGACCAGGCAAAGAACTTTAGCTATGGCATAAGCGCCAACCTTGCCACCGTAGACAACAAAGTCATCAAAGGCCCCTCCACTCAACGGCTCAACGGCGCCGCCCTCCAGAGCTTCGGCACGATTACGTACTTTGAAGAGGGCTACCCGGTATGGTATTTCCGTACCTATCAAGTAGACCATATTGACCGGGAGACCGGAGCGACGATGTATAAGAAAGCCGACGGCACGACAGGTACATACGCCGAAGTGAGTGACGATGACCGCGCCTTCACCGGTTCGGGCATACCGGACTTCACATACGGCATCACCATCAATATGGCCTACCGTGGATTCGACTTCACCATCTTCGGCTCCGGCTCTGAGGGTGGCAAGATATTCCAGGCCTACTACCGCACCGACCTCCCCGTCGTAAACCGCCTCCGCTACCTCTACACCGACCGTTGGACGCCCGGCAATACGAGCGCAACCGTATCCAAGCCAAACGTAGCCGACACGAAATACTGGGGTTCCGACGCTATGCTGTCTGACGCCTCCTTCTTCAAGATACGGCAGATTCAGCTCGGATACACCTTGCCGCAGGCGTATATAAGCAAAATCGGCGCATCGGCCCTGCGCGCATACGTCTCGGTAGACAACTTTTTCACCTTTACCGGATACAAGGGTATAGACCCCGAGACGCGCTCCAGTTCCACTTCGGGCATAGGAATAGACCGCATGTCCTTCCCTACGTCGAGGAATGTAGTTTTCGGCCTTAATTTATCCTTCTAACGCATGTAATACTCAATGAATATGAAACGTATAAAAGACATAAAGATAATAGTAGCGCTCTTGCTAACGGCAATACTGTCGTTCTCATGCAGTCAGGATGAGTTTAATATTCCCCAGAAAGGAGTTCTTGAACTGGATGCTTTCTATGCAAACGCTAACGACGACGATGTTACTTCGGCTATGGCCTCTATCTACAAGACAGTATTCGCCGGAATAAGGAGCGCCACCGAGTGGTACATCCCCGTAAACGCACTGTCGGACGATTGCTTCACTGGAAGCGCATTCACCGACTCCGACAATATGCAGCAGTTTGCCAACTACAACATCGTGACCACCAACACGACGGTCAAGTCCATATACCAGCAGCATTACATGGTCATCTACTGGTGCAACCTCCTTATCAACAAAGTAACCGCAGATACTGACGTAAAGACGCGTATCATAGCAGAGGCAAAAGCCGTCAGGGCATTCTGCTACATAGACCTGATACGCCTCTGGGGCAACCCTGTGAAAGTAGATAATGTCCTCTCTTCCGACGAGGCCGGCAACGCTCCGAACACTCCCGCCGAAGAGACATGGCTCTTAGTAGAGCAAGACCTCAAAGACGCCGTAAACGTTCTACCGTCCAAATCAAACAGGGAGGGACAGGCTGCTATCGGCGGACGATTAACGGCTGAAGCGGCAAAGGCGCTCCTCGGTAAAGCCCAGTTGTGGCAGGGTAAATACGCCGAAGCCGTCGCTACACTGAAGCAGATCATTACATCCGGCCTTTACGACCTCGTAGATATGGACGCCGTCCACCGTCCGGCAGCAGACTTCGGGGCGGAGTACCTCTGGGAGTTCAATGCCGCCGATAATGCCGCCAACTATATGGATCAGGGCGATATGCGGATAGCCTTTCTCGGCTGGAGGTCGGATAATGTAGACTCCGACGCCGCAGGTCTCGTGCCCGCCACATGGGGATTCGGAGCTGTGACAGCGGACTTTGCCCGCTTCCTCTTATCCCACGACGGTGGCAAATCTCCACGATGGAAAGCCTGGGTAGCCGATTATGAAGACATACTGGCGATGGGGTCTACCGGAGTATGGGCGCCGCCAGTGCAGAACAACCAGGGTTATTTCCGCCTTGCAAGGGTCGCCAGGAAGGAAGACCTCTTCACCCTCCAGTTCACATGGTCGATGCTGGCGCGCAGCAAAGCCAATGAAGCTTGGATACGCTATGCCGAAGTATTGCTGCTATATGCTGAGGCGCAGATTGTAGCCAATAACGACAGCGACGGCAGTGGACTTGCAGCTATAAACAGGATACGGCAGCGCGCCGGCATACCGCCTCTTGCATCTTATGGCCTTCAGGAACTCAAAGACGAAAAGCGCGCCGAGATGTTCTTTGAGGGCGAACGCTACTTCGACCTCGTGCGCTGGGGAGACGCCGCCACGATGCTCCGGGACAAAGGGAAGAAGTGGTACAGCTTCTACGGATATGTCGACGGAACAACCTCGTGGGACGTAAGGGAAATGGACGGTCCCGGCAACGGTTGGAGTGAAAAGAATAAATATCTACCATTCCCTGCCGATGAAATAACCGCCAATCCCGGTTTAGTACAGAATCAGGGATGGTAAAATGTAGAAAAGTATATCAACCGGATAAACATAAATCATCATGAAGAAAATAGTATTCGCTATCTTGTTGTTGTTGTCGTCGTTCGCAAACTGCACAGGCAAGGCGTCCGTGCAAACGGAGGAAAAGCCCCGCATAATAGTAACCTGCGACCCGGAGCTTGACGACCTCAATTCGCTCATACGCTTCCTGCTTCACAGCACGGACTTCAGAATCGAAGGACTTATCTACGCCAGTAGCCAGTTCCATTGGAAAGGCGACGGACAGGGCACAACATGGTTTGTTCCCGGCAGGGAATACACGCGCAACGGACTTGACCTCGGCCCAATAACATCATGGCGTTGGGCTAAGGACGAACGCTTCATCCACGACGCCGTGGAAGCCTACGGGGAAGTATATCCCAATCTGAAAGTACATCACCCCGGATACTCGGAGCCAGAATACCTCGAATCAAAAATCCGTTACGGCAATATTGAGTTCGACGGCGATATATCCAAGGTAAGTCCCGGCTCGGAACTGATCAAATCCGTGATAATGGACGACATCCCCGGCCCGCTGTTTATTACAGCCTGGGGAGGAGCAAGCACGATTGCCCGTGCGCTAAAATCCATAGAGGAGGAGTATTCATCCACGCCCGAATGGGAAGGTATAAAGGAAAAGGTCTCCGATAAAGTAATCCTGTGCCTCTCCGGCGACCAGGATAATACCTACGCCAACTACATCAAACCTAACTGGCCCGGCATCGGTCAGTTGCAGGGCAGCAGTGCAGGAGTAGGACTTGCTTACAATGCGCAAGCTTCCGTTAAGCCGGAGTATGCTTTTTATTACGAACCGGAATGGGTAAGTGAAAACATCTTGCAGCAAGGCCCACTGGGCGCCATGTTCCGCGTTTGGGGAGACGGGAAACAGATGGTAGAAGGGGATATTTTCGACTATTTCCATCTCTCCGGCTACACCGCAGACGAACTCAGGGAGATGGGATACGTCGTCTGGACACCTCCACAGAAAAAAGGTTCATGGCTGGCCGAAGGCGATACGCATACATTCCTGAATCTGTTGGATAACGGCTTGCGGGCGCACGAAGACCAATCGTACGGCGGCTGGAGTGGACGCAAACGAGATGCCGCTGCTCCAACCGGATTCATGGGCTTCGGAAGAGTGGACGAGGCCATGCCCGGCAACTTTCTACCTGCCGCCCAGAACGAGCTTGCCGCCCGTTTCAAATGGTCGGTGACTCCCAATTACGAAGGCGCCAACCATCATCCGCAAATCAATGCCCCCCTAAGCCTCACGGCTACTCCGGGCGAAAGACTGAAAATCAAGGCAACCGTTACCGACCCGGACAAGGATTCGCTGCTGATCCGGTGGTGGCAATTCAAGGTAGGCTCGTATGACGGAAATGTCAGTATCGACAAC
>JAIRZN010000128.1 GCA_031267205.1 Tannerellaceae bacterium
CCCGGCGCCCGCACTATACTCGCCGGCCCGCTGGTGGCCGCTTCGGCTGCCGTGACCGGCAGAATCACAGATCCAAGAACATTAATAACACGTAATTTATGAGAAGCACATTCACTATACTGACATCCGCCTGCGTGCCGCTCCCTTTGGAGAATGTGGATACCGATCAGATCATACCGGCGCGCTTCCTGAAAGCAACCACACGAGAAGGTTTCGGCGACAACCTGTTCCATGACTGGCGTTACGACGAATCCGGCCGCCTGAATCCCGATTTCGTATTAAACAAGCAGACCCGCAATGGTGAAATCCTTGTGGCAGGGAAAAACTTCGGAAGCGGCAGCAGCCGTGAACATGCCGCCTGGGCAATCACGGGATATGGGTTTCGCGCCGTAGTAAGCAGTTTCTTCGCCGATATATTCAAGAATAATTCAATGAACAACGGCTTGTTGCCGGTAGTTGTCTCGCCGGAATTTCTAAAAGATATATTTATGTCTGTAAGCGTCAACCCTGACACTACGCTAACCATAGACCTGCCGTCCCAGACTATCGTCAATAACTGCACGCTACGGAGCGAATCCTTCGAGATCAACGCCTATAAAAAAGACTGCTTAGTGAATGGTCTTGACGACATAGATTATCTCTTAGCCAATAAATCAAAGATAGAGTTGTATGAGAGAAACAGGAATGAGAGGTAAGAGGTAAAACGTAGGAGCAATGATCGAAATAATGGATACTACCCTGCGCGACGGGGAACAAACATCGGGAGTAGCTTTTGCCGCTCACGAAAAGCTGGGCATAGCGCAAATATTGTTGAACGAACTTGGTGTCGACCGCATAGAGATAGCCTCGGCGCGCGTCTCGGACGGTGAGTTTGAGAGTGTAAAGCGCGTAGCTGCCTGGGCTGGGCGGACAGGCAACCTGGATAAGCTGGAAGTACTGGGTTTTATCGACGGCGATACTTCGTTAAGGTGGATAGAGCAAACCGGATGCTGCACGGTCAATTTATTATGCAAAGGCTCTTACAGGCATGTAACCGAACAACTCGGAAAAACGCCTGCCGGACATATCGAAGATATACGCACGGTCGTCATACTGGCCGAAAAGATGAATATAGGCGTAAACATATACCTGGAAGACTGGTCCAACGGCATCAAAAATTCGCCGGAATATGTTTTCAGGCTTATCGAAGGACTGAAACACCTGCCTGTACGTCGATTTATGCTGCCCGATACGCTGGGCGTCCTCAACCCGCTGAACACGTATGAGTATTGCAAGCAGATGATCGACCGGTACCCCGGTTTGCACTTCGACTTCCACGCCCATAACGACTACGACCTGGCTGTTGCCAATGTATTTTCCGCCGTGCGAGCCGGCATAAGGGGAATACATACGACAGTAAACGGACTGGGCGAACGTGCCGGCAATGCTCCCTTAGGCAGCGTACTCGCCGTACTAAGAGACCAATTAGGCGAAGACACTAATCTGAGGGAGGAGAAAATCAACCGTGTAAGTCGGTTGGTGGAGACATATTCGGGTATCCATATCGCTCCCAACAGTCCTATTGTAGGAGAATCGGTCTTCACGCAATGCGCCGGCGTACATGCCGACGGAGACAGCAAGAGTAACCTGTATTATAACGACCTCCTCCCCGAACGCTTCGGACGCATCAGGGAGTATGCCTTAGGTAAGACCTCAGGCAAGGCGAATATCCGCAAGAACCTGGAAGCGCTGGGCATCGACATGGATGAGGAAACAATGCGCAAAGTGACTGAACGTATCATCGAGCTGGGAGACAAAAAAGAAATGGTAACGCAGGAAGACCTGCCCTACATCATCAGTGACGTATTAAACCAGGATATGACCTCCGACCCCAAGATTAAGATACTGAATTATTCCCTATCTTTGGCGCAGGGATTACGTCCGTTGGCCACGCTGAAGATAGAAATCGACGGACAAGCCTTCGAACAATCGGCCTCCGGCGACGGGCAATACGATGCTTTCATGCGTGCGCTTCGCAGAATATATTCCGATCTTGGAAGGCCTTTCCCGATGCTGACAAACTATTCCGTCTCCATTCCTCCGGGAGGACGCACAGATGCTTTCGTACAGACTATAATAAGTTGGAACTTCGCAGGCATAGATTTTAAGACGCGCGGACTTGACGGCGACCAGACGGAAGCCGCAATAAAAGCCACCATTAAGATGTTAAACAAAATAGAAGGATAAACATATATAAGGATAAACATAATGAACAAAAGACTAACAATCGCCCTCGTGGCGCACGACCGTCGTAAAGCCGATATGGTAGAGTGGGCGTTACACAACGCCGAATTTCTTTCGCACCATAAATTAGTATGCACCGGGACGACAGGCGGATTAATAGCCAAAGCGTTCGGCGAAAGAGGAATTAATGCTGAAATAATCTGTATGCACTCCGGCCCGCTGGGAGGAGACGCCGAGATAGCCGCCATGGTTGTGTGCAAGCAGATAAGCCTTGCGATTTTCCTGATTGACGACCTAAATCCCCAGCCTCACGAAGCCGACATACAGATGTTGCTTCGCCAGTGCAGAGTGCACAATGTCCCCATAGCCTGTAATCGTTACAGCGCCGACCTGATGCTTACAAGCTCATTGTGGGACGAAGATTCCTATGTCCCAACCGAACCGAAATATATTTATTTTAGCAGGGGAGAATGAAACTGAATATCGCTTTATTGCCGGGCGATGGCATCGGCCCGGAAATCATAGAACAAGGACTGAAGGTCATAAAAGCCGTATGCTCGGCGTTCGGGCATGAACCGGACTTCAAGGAGGCTTTGGTAGGCGCTGCCGCCATCGACGCCGTGGGGGATCCGTACCCTGAAGCAACACACAGGATATGCATGGAAAGCGACGCCGTTTTTTTCGGCGCAATAGGTCATCCCAAGTACGACAACGATCCCTCGGCCAAGGTACGCCCCGAACAGGGACTTCTTTCCATGCGTAATAAGCTGGGTTTGTTTGCCAATATACGTCCGGTAACAACTTTCCCGTCGCTTATACATAAATCGCCCTTGCGCTCCGATTTAGTAGATGGAGCCGATTTCATATGTATCCGCGAACTTACGGGAGGTATGTATTTCGGCCGTCCCCAAGGCCGTAGCGAAGACGGAAATACCGCCTACGACACATGCGTTTATACCCGCGAAGAAATAGAACGTATTATACGCTTAGCTTACGGATATGCGCAAAAACGCCGAAGGAAACTAACTGTGGTAGACAAGGCAAACGTATTGGCTACATCGCGCCTATGGCGGCAGGTTGCTCAGGAGATAGAAAAAGAATACCCTGACGTAGAAACAGAATATATGTTTGTCGACAACGCCGCCATGCGCCTTATTCAGTGGCCCAAAAGCTTTGATGTTATGGTGACGGAAAACATGTTCGGCGATATACTCACCGACGAAGCCTCCGTCATAACCGGCTCGCTGGGTATGTTACCGTCGGCTTCTATCGGCGTACACACTTCGGTGTTCGAGCCTATACATGGTTCGTATCCCCAGGCGGCCGGCAAGAATATTGCAAACCCTCTGGCCACTATACTGAGCGCCGCCCTGATGTTTGAATACGCCTTCAACCTGCCGGAAGAAGGCAAGGCCATCCGCCGTGCTGTCGTAGCTTCTATGGAGGCCGGCGTCGTGACCGAAGACATTGCCATGGAAGGCAAGGCGTATACTACCTCAGGGGTGGGAGACTTTATCCGGTCGGTAATTTGTTCATAAACTCGTACACATGGATAAAAGAATAGGATTGGGAGCGTTCCTTTTGTTGAGCATACTGATGTTGATAATGGGATGGGCCACGTGGGACGAGCATCTTAACGGGAGTAATCATACTCATCTCGTTTTCTACAACAGTTTGTGGTTTGTGCTGTTATGGTTTGTCGCCGCCATGTTTTTCTTATATTATATAATGGACTGTTCGCTTTACAGGCGACTATCTGTCTTCTTGTTACATGCCTCGTTTTTCCTCATCCTGGCAGGCGCATTGGTCACGAAGCTTGCCGGTAAGACCGGATATGTACACCTGCGCGAGGGCGAAGAAGTGTCGTCGTTTTTCAGCGCCGAAGCGCATGCAGGCATTAGGTTACCTTTCTCTATGCTGCTGAAATCGTTCGAGATCGAATATTACCCCGGCACACAGTCGCCTGCTAACTATATCAGTGTAGTGGAAGTTGCCGGTCTCAATACCGGCGAGCGTTTCAAACATGAGATATCCATGAACAATATCCTTCGTTATAAAGGCTTCCGTTTCTATCAATCCTCGTTCGACGAAGACGGTAAAGGCTCTATACTGAGCGTAAACCACGACCCGTGGGGAATATCCCTTTCTTATTCGGGTTACTTTTTGATGTTCTTTTCAATGCTTTTTGTTTTATTCGACAAGCGTGAGCGATTCCGTTTCCTGCTGAAAAAGCTTGCACAGAAAGCTGCCGTCGTCGTAATAGCGCTAATATTTTGCCAGGTTGCAACTGCTGCCGGCAACGTTGAACCGGAAGCATCCTTGCTAACATCCGATTCGCTCACCGTAAGCGCTGTCCAAGCGGAACGCCTTGGCGGACTATGGGCCGAATACCAAGGACGCATAGCTCCGGTACAAACCATCGCCTGCGATTTTACGATCAAACTCACCGGAAAGGATCATTATAAATATGCGTCTGCGGAGCAGGTCTTTTGGGGCTGGTTGCTGTTTCCTGAGAAATGGCAGCGCGTCCTTATGTTCGAAATCAAAAGCGACGAATTAAAACAGATCACCCAATCGCCGTCGGGACAAGCGAGCCTCATTGACTTTTTTGACCGCGACGGGCAATACAAACTTGCTTCGTACCACCGTCAAATATATGGTTCAAGCAAACCGGAGGGATGGTTTAAGGAAGCAAGGAAGATAGACGAAAAAATCAGCCTTATCGAGACATTGGTAGGAGGCGATCTCCTGCGTATATTCCCTTTCAAGTCGGAAAACGGACGCCTGCAATGGTATTCAAGTAATGCGTCCCTGCCTTCGCAGACCGACAGCATGGAAATGACGTTCGCCAAACATTTTTTCAATGTTTACAGAGAAAGCCTCGCTTCCGGCGACCCCCGCGGCGCGAGTATGTTTGTCGATAAACTGTCTTCTTTCCAGCAGGAAAGGGCGGGCGGTATTATTCCTTCGCACACCCACTTGAAAGCGGAACAATTGTACAACCGCGTTCATATCTTTTCGCTATTGTTCAAAGCCAACCTCACGATCGGCGCCTTGTGCCTGCTGTTTTTCATACAGTGTAGCATTACCGGCAGGTCTTACCCCCGCGTGGAACGCATTTTCCATATCCTCCTATGGGCGCTTTTTGCCGTGGCAACCGCCGGGCTTGGGTTGCGTGCCTATATCGGCGGGCGTATACCTTTGAGCAACGGTTACGAAACGATGCTCCTGCTTTCCTGGTTCAGCCTGCTGACAGGCATCCTCGCGCGCCGCTATTCCTCCCTGGTGACGGTATTCAGTTTTCTCCTGGCAGGGTTCACCCTGTTGGTGGCGCATATCAGTTCGATGAGTCCGCTAATCACTCCATTAGTGCCAGTCCTGCAATCTCCCTTGCTGAACATTCATGTACTTACCATCATGGTCTCCTATGGATTATGCGGGTTTATGGCATTAAACAGCCTCGCAGCCTTTATCGTATATTTCTCCGGCAGGAAAGACAAGACCGGTCGCGCGGCCTATGTATTGCGCATGAAAGAAACCTGCGAGTTATTCATGTATCCGGCAACTTTCCTTATGGGAGCAGGTATCTTTATCGGCGCGATATGGGCTAATATGTCATGGGGCCGCTACTGGGGATGGGACCCCAAAGAGGTATGGGCGCTTATCACCTTCCTGCTCATGGGTCTGACATTTCATGGAAAAACATTGACATGGTTTCGTAATCCTGTGTTTTATCACATCTTCATATGGGTCATCTTCATGTCGGTATTGATGACTTATTTCGGCGTCAATTACCTACTCGGAGGAAGGCACAGCTATGCAGGATA
>JAIRZN010000047.1 GCA_031267205.1 Tannerellaceae bacterium
AAAAGTGAAGCGAACAGCCAACGGTTTGAAAGGAATATCTTATATTTGCAACGTTGAATATGAATTAATCATACTTGTATACATTATAAATATGGACAGTTTTTCTGAATTGGCAAAGACGAGGAGAAGTACGCGCAAGTTTACCGGCGAGTTGCTCGCGCCCGGACAAGTGGAGCTGATACTGAGGGCCGGACTGATGTCGCCATCCTCGAAGTGCAGCACACCGTGGCAGTTCGTCGTCGTCGAGGACAAGGATATGCTCCTCAGGCTCTCACGGTGCAAGCCGCAGGGAGCGAAGTTTTTGGAAGGCTGCGCACTCGCTATCGCCGTATGCGCCAATGTTATGGAAAGCGAGGCCTGGACGGAGGACGCGACCATAGCCGCCCTTATGATGCAGTTGCAAGCCGAAGACCTTGGGCTCGGCAGTTGTTGGTGCCAGATTCGCGGACGTCAGACGGAAGACGAAGGCGATTCGACCCAGTACGTGCGCGACCTGCTCGGAATACCTTATCAGATTGAAGTTCTATGCGTCATAGGAATAGGCCATAAGGCGCATGAAAACAAACCCTTTGACGAAACTCGGCTGCAATGGGAAAAGGTGCACCTCGGCTCCTTCTCCCACGCGGCGCCTCAGGAACCACATAATAGCAAATGAAAAATGAAAATCGTATTTATCGGCGCAGGTAACCTGGCAAGCTGTGTATCGCTGGAAATGCAACGCGTAGGAATGACCGTCGGACAAATATTCAGCCGGACACACAGTAGCGCCGAATCGCTTGCCAAAAAATTGAACTGCCCCTGGACTACAAACCTCAATGAAATCGCGACGGATGCGGATCTCTACATTTTCTCAGTCAGCGACGCCGCCCTGAACGAGGTTATCGCTCATGTCAGACCAAACAACGGCCTCTGGGTGCACACCTCAGGCAGTGTGCCTATGAGCGTCTTTGAAGGATACGCCGGGCGTTATGGTGTGTTGTACCCGATGCAGACCTTTACCAAGAAGCGCAAGGTGCAGCTCGACGGCACGCCTATCTTCCTCGAAGTGAACAATCCTAACGACATGAACATGCTCAAGAAGATAGCCATAGCGCTGTCCGGTAATGCCTGCGAGGTTGACTCGGAGAAGCGCAAGCACATTCACTTAGCCGCCGTCTTTGCCTGCAACTTCTCCAACCACATGTATATGCTGGCCGCCAAACTGCTTAAGGAACAGGGAATACCGTACAACGTACTCCAGCCCCTGATAAACGAGACGGCCGGCAAGATCAGCGATATATCGCCCCAGGAGGCCCAGACGGGGCCCTCCGTGCGCTTCGACAAGGATGTAATGGACCGTCATCTCGGCATGCTTAACCATGAACCCGCCATGCAGGCGATATACAAGATATTGAGCCAAAATATATATAAAGAAACACATAGCCATGAGTAGCATTAATTATGATCTGACAAAGATAAAAGCCTTCCTCTTCGATGTCGACGGCGTACTTTCGCTCGAATACATCGGCCTGCACCCAAGCGGTGAACCTATGCGCACGACAAATACCAAAGATGGATACGCCCTGCACCTGGCCGTAAAGAAGGGCTTCCACGTCGGGATAATAACCGGCGGATACACGGAGGCCATCAGGATACGCTTGGAAAGCTTGGGCGTGGAACATATCTATATGCGGAGCGCCGTGAAGATGGACGACTTCAAAGACTTCATGGCCAAGACGGGCCTCGCGAACGACCAGGTGATGTACGCGGGCGACGATATACCGGACTACCAAATAATGTCGGTAGTCGGGCTGCCCGTAGCTCCCGCCGACGCCGTGCCGGAGATAAAACAGATAGCCCGTTATATCTCCGGGCGTAACGGAGGAGAGGGCGTGGCCCGCGACGTGATCGAACAGACCATGAAGGCGCAAGGGTTATGGATGACTGACGACGCTTTCGGATGCCCGTACATACAATAATACTATGCTCCAATTCCCCCAGGCGAAGGGAATTGTTGTCCGGACTGGGCCTCAGGTTCGAGGTGAGGACAATGCAGGGCGTGGACGAGTCCTACCCTTCGTCGCTGAAGAAGGAAGATGTCCCGCTATACGTCGCCTGTAAAAAGATGGAGGCCTACCTCCCCCAAGCCAAGGACGACGAACTTCTGCTCACGGCCGATACGATCGTACTTATCGACGACGCCATACTCGGCAAACCCTCCGATAGAGAGCAGGCCGTCGAAATGCTCCGCCTCCTTTCGGGCCGTACACATTCTGTAATCACAGGCGTATGCATAGCATGCAGCAGTAAGGCAACCTCGTTCTCCGTCGCCTCCAAAGTAAGCTTCGCTAATATAAAGGAAGAAGACATCGAATACTACGTAGACAATTACCACCCCTACGACAAGGCCGGCGCCTACGGCATACAGGAATGGATAGGCTACGTAGCCGTGGAAGGCATAGAAGGCTCGTTCTACAACGTCATGGGATTGCCCGTGCAAAGACTCTACAAGGAATTATCTACCTTTTAAACATACCACAATGGACAAAGTACGATTCGGTATCGTAGGCACAAACTTCATAACCGACTGGGTAATCGCCGGAGCAAGGCAGGAAGAACGTTTCGAACTCGCCGCCGTATACTCGCGCACACAATCAACAGCCTCAGCCTTCGCCCTCAGGCACGGTATCCCGCACACCTTCACCTCGCTCGAAGAGATGGCCCGGAGCACACTCATAGACGCCGTCTACATCGCCTCGCCCAACTTCCTGCACGCCTCGCAAAGCATCCTGTGCATGAGCTGCGGCAAGCATGTGTTGTGCGAAAAACCCTTAGCCTCCAATGCGCGCGAAGCTATGGAGATGATCGCCGCCTCGAAGATGTACGGCGTAACCCTGATGGAAGCCATGAAGCCTACGCTAACGCCCAACTTCCTGTCCGTAAGGAATAACCTGAAGCGTATCGGAACAGTGCGCCGCTATTTCGCCTGTTACTGCCAATACTCCTCACGCTACGACAAATACAAGGAAGGAACGCTGCTCAACGCCTTCAGGCCTGAGTATTCCAACGGCGCAATGATGGACATAGGCGTATACACGGTCTACCCGATGGTTGCGCTCTTCGGTCGCCCGCTGAAGACGGACGCATCGGGCATAGTATTGTCCTCCGGTGTGGACGGGCAGGGAGCCGTCAACTTCCTGTACGATGGCATGAACGCCACCGTCCTATACTCCAAGATAGCCGATTCCTCCCTCCCGTCGGAGATACAGGGCGAAGGAGGCCGGATAACCTTAGACCGCATCAATATAATAGGTAAGGTAACTTACACGCCGCGCCTCCCGGCCTCTCCGGGCAAAGGCGCCCAACCCGTAGACGAGGACATAAGCGAGCCGGCAAGCGACATGGACGAGTACTATTACGAGGTAGCCGAGTTCGTCGACCTGGTTATCGCCGGCAAACGCGAGTCGGAGATTAACTCGCACGAAAATTCCCTGATCACACTCGAAATTGTAGATGAAGTACGCCGACAGCTTGGGATCGTCTATCCGGCGGACAGGCCCTAACGGCAGTGTTCACGGATAAGGCGGGCCACGAGAGGGTCGCCAAGTTCGGCGGCTTTGTTAAAGGCCTCGCAGGCTTCAGGTTTCTTCTCGCCGCGTATCAAACATATACCGCGGATACGGTAGCAGGCTCCAAAGTCAGGCGCCAGGTCTAAGGCCTTCTGTACGCTGGCCAAGGCGTCGTCGTAGTTTTGCATACGCACGAGTACGGCGGCCTCTTCGGCGTAATAGTCAGGCATTTGTTCGTTCATGGAGATCGCCTGCCTGATGTCCAGCAAGGCCCCGTCATTGTCGCCGGATTGTAGTTTGGCCTGCTCACGGAAGAAATAGAAAGAATCGTTAACCTTCCCTTCCGTCAACGAGTGATAGAGGTTGTAGTCCTCGACAGCCTCGGCATACAGAGACAACTGCGTCTTATACTCTACCCTTTCAAGTACATAAGGAGCAGCCTGCGGCGGAACGGGAACACCCATGCGGACGATGACGCTGTCGAGCAGTTCGATGATATGGCTGATCTGGACGCCCGGTATCCTTTTCAACGCCTCGACCGCCGAATAGTATGAGGCCGAAGAAGCCGAAGGACTGTCGTTTACCCTCATGTACGACTCGTAGGCCGCCGGATAATCCTCGACAAAGAAGTATATATTGCCTTCCAGCTCGCGGTAAGCCGGTAAGTCTTCCGTCTGTATGGCGTTATCAACGGCGAGCAGTGCGGCGGCCATCGTCCAGTCGCCCGAAGTTATGGAGGTATCGCCGGCGGCTACTGCGTATATGAGTTTAGCCCGGTTGTAATAAGCCTCCCCCTTGTTAGGATTGAGGCGTATAGACTTCAGGATGTCGGCATTAGCCATGTCGAGGCAAGCGGACTGCCCGGCGGCGTCGGCAGCAAGTTCGGCGCGTTTGTTGACATAGTGCGAGGCCCGGCTCATATAGCCGTCTGCGGCGTCCGGGAATGTAGCGACGAAATCGTTAAGAGTCTCCAGGTAAGTCGCCGCATCCTGTGAAGCAGCCTGGAGGAATAGCGCAACGGCAGCCTGTTCGGCATCAAGAGGCCACATCTTGCGTATGCCCACGCGGGTATAGACGGTGTTAAAAACGTCGGCCGTAGACATGGACAAAGAGTTGACGTATGTGGCCGAAACGCCGTAAGAGTGCTCTTTCTTCCCCGAAGCATCCTCCTGGGTCAGCGCGAATACCTGTCCGCCGGCGAGCAAAAGCGGCGAATTAGTCTGTTCCTTTTCAATGGGGAAAGAGAGCTTATAATAGCTGTAAGAATCTTTCAACTTACTGACCTCCGTGACGTTGCCTTGCAGGAATGTCCCACCGTAAGGCATCATGAAGACAGGTGAACCTTCCGGCGCAGGGTCGGCCGCCAGGGGCAGGAATGGTACTTTCTTTTGTACGGCGACCTTAAAGCGTATGACGTCGTACAGATCGTCGGCGCCGATAATATAAGTCACCGGATAGGTTTTACCCTCCGTATCGGTGACCGTAGCCTTAGCCGCCCCGTTGAAGAGCGAGTAAGCCGAGAGAGCTTCGCCTGTTTCGGTCACGAAAAATCCGCCGGTCGAATTGATCTTGTTGTTGTTTTTGTCAAAAGTAGTGACCCTAAGAACCGCCTTCATCGACTTATCCATCCATTTGGGCGCCTTCTGAGCCGCTACCGGCAGCGAAAGAAAAGCTGCGAGCATATACAATATCGGTTTATTCATATCCATTTTTCCACATTTTATTAAACGAAACAAAGATAAAAATTAATCTTAAA
>JAIRZN010000154.1 GCA_031267205.1 Tannerellaceae bacterium
GGGCGTGCCCCCGCCTGCGGCGGGGTCGGGCTATCCGCTACAAGTCCTCGCTCGCTACGCTCGTTCCGGTCTTTCCGCTACTATCCCTCACGCAAAGAACATAAACGACAAGGCCCGCCCCATACGCAAGCCCAGTCTCCCCCCCCGCAAACACGCCAAAATCCACCACTCCCGACAAAAGAACATTTTTCAGAAAGTACCAAAAGCATAAAGTTGGTTGAAGAACATCTTTCAGAAAACCCCAAAAGCACTCCATTTGTTAAAGAACATTTTTCAGAAAGTTCCAAAAGCAAAAAGTTCGTTAAAGAACATGTTTCAGATTTAACCAAAAGCACTCCATTCGTTAAAGAACATTATTCAGAAAGTTCCAAAAGCAGTCCATTGGTTAAAGAACATTTTTCAGATTTAACCAAAAGCACTCCATTGGTTAAAGAACATTATTCAGAAAGCCCCAAACGCCCCAATTTGGTTAAAGAACATTTAAAAGAAAGGCTCCCCGCTGGCGCGGGCTTGTAGCCCGTGCCGATAGCTTGGTTGCACACAACATGTCTTTCCCAGGCGAAGGGCACGGGCTGCAAGCCCGCGCCAGCGGGATCAAAAAATATTTTTCAGAAAGCCGGAAAACGCATTGCCGAAGGCAAAAGAAAAAAGAAACGCGCCAGCCAAAACCTAATTCAATAAAAAACAAAAATACCCCAAACCTCAGTAGCAAGGGGGGGAATGTAGGGGCGTCCCTCGTGGGCGCCCTCTTCGTATTGGCGCAGGAATACGAATAATTTAACCGTGCCCCTCACCCACCGTACAACAAAAACAACAAAAAAAACGCCCCCACCCCCCATGATATGGTTTTTTCAATAACTTTGGCGCATCAAAATTTAAAGCAGACAAATATGAATGAACAAATAAAACAAATCGCCGAACGCCTGACAGGACTTCGGGACGCGTTAGAAATCACCCCCGCAGAAATGAGCAAAACCTGTAATATTGCAGAAGATGAGTACCTCCGCCTCGAAAGCGGGACGGTAGACATATCCGTCAGCATCCTGCACACCATCGCCCAAGCGTACAATATAGAGCTGACTACGCTCATGTTCGGCGACGAGCCCAAGATGAACTCTTACTTCATCACGCGACGGGGAAAAGGCATCGCCGTGGAACGTACCAAAGCCTATAAGTACCAGTCCCTCGCCGCAGGATTCGCAGGCCGCAAGGCAGACCCCTTCCTCGTCACCGTCCATCCCAAGCCTGACGACGAGGAAATATACCTCAACACACATGCCGGACAAGAATACAACCTCGTCCTCGAAGGCCGCATAATGCTTCGCATCAATGGCAAAGACCTCACGCTCGAAGCCGGCGACAGCATATACTTCAACTCCGAGCTCCCGCACGGCATGAAAGCCCTCGACGGCGAGAAAGTAAGGTTCCTGGCAATAATCCTCTAATTAAGACCGGCAAAATGATAGAAAGATTTGTAGAACAAACATCGTTCGAATCCCAAGAAGACTTCGCAGAAAACTTCAAAGTAAAAATACCGGACAATTTCAACTTCGGGTACGACGTCGTAGATGAGTGGGCCGCCGCCGAGCCCGAAAAGAAGGCCCTCTGCTGGACAAACGACCGCGGCGAGCACATCGACTTCACCTTCGGGGAAATAAAAAAGTATTCCGACCGCACGGCCTCCTACTTCCAAACGCTCGGCATAGGCCACGGCGACATGGTTATGCTCATACTAAAGCGGAGGTACGAATTCTGGTTCGCCGTCATAGCGCTACACAAGCTCGGCGCCGTCGTCATCCCCGCCACCCACCTGCTTACAAAGAAAGACATAGTCTACCGCAACAACGCCGCCGACGTTAAAATGATAGTATGCGCCGGCGAAGACGCAATCACCCGCCATATACTCGAAGCAATGCCCGAATCGCCATCGGTGGAAAGGCTTATATCCGCAGGCCCCCTCACGCCCGCAGGCTTCGAGGATTTCCACAAGGGGATAGCCGCCGCCCCACCCTTCAGCAGGCCGAAACATCCGAACGCAAACGGCGACATCTCCATAATGTACTTCACCTCCGGCACGACGGGCAACCCCAAGATGGTGGCGCACGATTTTACATATCCGCTCGGCCATATCGCAACCGGCAGCTTCTGGCATAACCTTTCAGAAGACAGCCTCCACCTCACCATCGCCGATACCGGCTGGGGAAAAGCCGTCTGGGGCAAGCTCTACGGGCAATGGATAGCCGGAGCGACGGTCTTCGTCTACGACCACGAGAAGTTTACGCCCGCCGACATGCTGCGCATGATACAGGACTACCGCATCACCTCGTTATGCGCCCCCCCGACGATATTCCGCTTCCTTATCCGCGAAGATATGAGCCGCTACGACCTCTCCTCGCTCCGGTATTGCACCATAGCCGGCGAGGCCCTCAACCCCGCCGTCTACGAAGCGTTTTACAAACTGACCGGCATAAAGCTGATGGAAGGATTCGGGCAGACGGAAACGACCCTGAGCATCGCCACCTTCCCGTGGATGAATCCAAAACCCGGCTCAATGGGCCTGCCCAACCCGCAGTACGATATGGATCTTATCCGCCACGACGGCTCAAGGGCGGAAGACGGCGAACAGGGCGAAATCATCATCCGTACCGGCAAAGGCATACCTTTAGGCCTCTTCAAAGAGTACTACCGCGACGCGCAACTGACGCACGAAGCCTGGCACAACGACATATACCACACGGGTGATGTTGCATGGCGCGACGAAGACGGCTATTTGTGGTTTGTCGGGCGCACGGACGACGTCATCAAGAGCTCCGGCTACCGCATTGGCCCTTTCGAAGTCGAAAGCGCCCTCATGACGCACCCTTCCGTAGTCGAATGCGCCATCACCGGCGTGCCCGACGAAGTGCGCGGACAAATAGTAAAGGCCACCATAGTACTGTCCAAGGAATATAAAGGCAAGGCCGGCGACGCCCTGGTGCGCGAGATACAGGATCACGTCAAGAAAGTCACCGCCCCATACAAATACCCCCGCATTATAGAGTTCGTCGAGGAGCTCCCGAAGACTATAAGCGGAAAAATACGCCGCGTCGAGATACGCGAAAAGTCCTGACCCCGTAACATGAGAATAGCAGTAAAGATAGGAAGCAATGTGCTGGCGCGCAAAGACGGATCGCTCGACATCACGCGCATGTCGGCCTTAGTCGACCAGGTAGCGACGTTGCACAAGGACGGCATAGACGTCGTCCTCATATCCTCCGGCGCCGTAGCCTCCGGTCGCAGCGAGATACGGACGTGCAGAAAGCTCGACCCCGTCTCGGCGCGGCAGCTCTATTCCGCAGTCGGCCAAGCCAAGCTGATAAACCGTTATTACGAACTCTTCCGCGAACATGGAATCCGGTGCGGGCAAGTGCTCACAACAAAGGAAAACTTCAGCAGCCGCACGCACTACCTCAACCAAAAGCATTGCATGGAAGTAATGCTTGAGAACAAGGTAATCCCCATCGTTAACGAGAACGACACAACGTCCGTAACCGAGCTTATGTTTACAGACAACGACGAGCTGTCGGGCCTCATCGCCGCCATGATGAAGATGGACACCCTCGTTATCCTCAGCAACGTAGACGGCATTTACGACGGCAACCCCGCAGACCCCGCCTCGTCGGTAATTCCCGAAATAGGTCGCGGCGAAGACGTGTCGGGCTACGTACAAGTTTCCCGCTCCGCCTTCGGACGCGGAGGCATGCTGACAAAATGCAGCATAGCCCGCAAGGTAGCCGACGAAGGCATAGCCGTCGTCATAGCCAACGGCAAGCGTGAAAACATACTCGTCGACCTCGTAAAGCCCGCCCACGACGTCTCCTGCACCCGCTTCCGCCCTTCGGAAAAGCCCGTCAGCAACGTAAAGAAGTGGATAGCCCACTCGGAAGGCTTCGCCAAAGGCGAGGTGCACCTCAACAAAGGCGCAGCCGAAGCCCTCGAAGGGCCGAAGGCCGTCAGTATACTAATGGTAGGCGTGACCCGCATAGAGGGCGACTTCGAGAAAGACGACATCGTCCGCGTCATCGACCATTGCGGCCTGCAGATAGGCTTAGGATGCGCCGCCTACGACAGCCGCGAAGCCTCCATCCTTGCAGGCCGCCGCGACATAAAGCCATTCATACATTACGATTACCTTTATTTGGATTAGAACATGGATATAGACAATTTACTGCAAGAAGCCGCCGGCGCATCATACCTGTGTGATGTAGATGATATAGAAGCCGATTCTATACTGAACGACGTAGCCCTGGAACTGTTCGCAGAACAGTCGTACATACTGGCTGAGAATGCTAAAGATCTTAAAAGAATGTCGCCGGACGACCCTAAGTACGACCGCCTGAAGTTAACTAAAGACCGCCTGCAATCAATTGCCGACGATATGCGTGCAGTCGCCGCCCTCCCCTCGCCCATATACAAGATACTGAGCGAAACCGTCCGCCCGAACGGTATGGTGATAAAGAAAATAAGCGTACCGCTCGGAGTGGTAGGCGTCATATACGAATCCCGTCCGAATGTCACGCTGGATGTCTTTTCGCTGTGCCTGAAAAGCGGCAATGTCTGCGTGCTGAAAGGAGGTTCGGAAGCCCGTTATACAAACAGCGCCTTAGTGAGCGTCATCCACAAGACGCTTGAACAATACGGCGAGAGCTCTGCCCTATGCACCCTCCTTCCCCCCGTCAGGGAAGCGACGGAAACCCTGCTGAAGGCCTATGGCCTCGTAGATGTGATCATACCCCGCGGCAGTTCTTCGCTGATAAACTATGTGCGCGAGAATACGACTGTCCCGGTGATAGAGACAGGCGCCGGCGTATGCCACGCATACTTCGACAAAGACGGCGACAAGGTTAAAGGCCGTGACATCGTAAACAATGCCAAGACACGCAGGGTGAGCGTCTGTAATGCCCTCGACTGCCTCATTATCCACGAGAGCCGCCTGTCCGACCTGCCTTTTATATGCGAGAAACTGGCCGACAGCAGTGTGATAATATATGCCGACGACAAGGCTTACGAATCCCTGTCGGGCCATTACCCGTTCCTCAAGCGGGCCACTTCGGAGAGCTTCGGAACCGAATTCTTAGATTACAAGATGAGCATAAGTACCGTCTCCTCGTTCGGCGCGGCAGTCGTGCACATCATTCGCTACGGCTCAGGACATAGCGAATGTATCATCAGCGAATCGCAGGATATAATAATGCAATTCCAGCAAACAGTAGACGCCGCCTGCATCTATGCCAACGTATCTACGGCATTCACAGACGGCGCCCAGTTCGGCTTAGGCTCTGAAGTTGGAATCAGCACCCAGAAGCTCCACGCCCGCGGCCCTATCGGCCTTTCGGAGCTAACAACTTACAAGTATCTTATAGAAGGAGCTGGGCAGATACGGAAGCCTTAACTTCCCCGCCCTGCAGCCGGCTCACGATGGCAAGGGCGAAGTCAAAGACTAAGCCGGGCCCTTTGCCGGTGATAACGTTGCCGTCGACGGCGACTGCCTCGTCCGTTATCCGGGCTCCGGCGAGGTATGGTTCAAAGCTGGGGTAGCACGTGGCCTTGCGGCCGTCGACGAAACCAAGCCCGCCGAATACCAAAGGTGCGGCGCATATAGCGGCAACCGTCTTCCCTTTTGCATAATGCTCCGTGAGGAGCTTTTTTAATGGCTCGCAGGCATTCAGGTTGGCGCTGCCGGGCATTCCTCCGGGCAAGACGAGGGCGTCGACGCTCTCGTAAGACACTTCGTCGAACAGGGCGTCGGCAACGAGGGTAACATCATGTGCGCCCGTTACGGCGCGTTCTCCTGTGACGGAAACGACGGTGACGTCGATCTCACCGCGGCGCAGCACGTCGACGGTTCCTACGGCTTCGGTCTCTTCAAAGCCGGTGGCAAGAAATAAAACTGCTCTTTTCATACGATTAAAAATTACTGTATCAATCTATAATTATACGTGATTGTACCGCTTTGGTTATTGGAGCCTGTTATGCTGTTGAACTTGGCTCTGCGGGCGGCATTGAGGGCGCTTTGGCGCAGCGAGGCGTTGACCATGTTGGTGCCGCGGCCTATCTCGGCGGAGATGACGTCGCCGCGCGGGTCGACGATGATATTGATTACTATGCGGCCTTCTTCCTGTACATTGTAATCGGGGCGCGGAAGACCTCCCGAACCGATTGAGCGTCCGTTGAGATTGAAGCTGCCCTGTCCGCCTATGCCTTCGTTGAGACCGCCTTCCGAATTGCCGAAGGGATTGCCCTGGTTGCCCGTTCCCGTTTCGGCGTCGCCCTGGCTTCCGGCGGCGTCCGAGCCGCTACCGAAGGCGCCTGCTACGCGGTCGTTTATAGCGTTTTCACGGCGGCGGCGTTCTTCCAAGCGTTGCTGCTCTTCGATGCGGCGTTCCTCCCTTTGCCTTGCTTCTTCGATGGCGTATGATTCTTCGATGTCTTGCGTAAGCAGGTCTTCGCGCTCGGCCTGCGGTTGGCGGACGTAAGGCTCCTGCTGTTGGGGTATGCCGCCGGTGTACAGAGGCTCGAATGTTCCGGCGGCGGCGTCGACATTGCCGAAGTTTACCAGAACGCCTCCTTCTTCCTCAGGAACAACGGTGCGCAGCAGCGTAAAGCCCAGTATGAGCAGGATGACGAGGTGAATCGCTATCGAACAAAGCAAGCTGACTATCTTATATGTATTACCTGTATTCACCGGCCTTATCTTTGCGGTCGCGTGGCGAGCCACATCTTAAATTTGTTCTTGTTCGCTATGTTAAGGATCTTCACGATTTCCTTATACGGTATGTTCTCGTCGGCATAAAGGGCGACGTACATCTCCGGTTCTTTATTGTAGCAATCTTGTAGGAATGGGGTGATTTCATCGAATGAGACTTTCCGCTCTTTTTGTTTGCCGAAGGCGATGTAGTAGTTCAGGCCGGCGTCGATCGTCAGGCGCGTCAACGGCTTGACGGCCGCCTGTTGTTGCGACTGCGGAAGGGTCACTTTTATGGCGCTTGGGATAACTACCGTCGAGCTTATCATAAAGAATATGAGGAGCAGGAAGATGACGTCCGTCATCGAAGCCATGCTGAACGATGCGTTCACTTTGGTTCGTCTTTTCAGTCCCATACGGCACGGTCAGTTTATAGGTTCGTTCAGCAAATCCATAAATTCCATCGTGCGGGCTTCCATCTTGTTGACCACTTCGTCGACGCAGGATACTAAATAATTGTAGGCGAACAGGGCTATGATCCCTACTACAAGCCCGCCGACCGTCGTCACTAAAGCCTCGTATATACCGTTAGATAATAATGTAATATCGACGTTAGAGCCGGCGTTGGCCATGTCGAAGAAAGCCCTCACCATACCCGTCACCGTTCCAAGGAAACCTATCATAGGCGCTCCGCCGGCGATGGTGGCTATGAGGGGGAATCCTTTCTCAAGCTTGGCCACTTCGAGGTTGCCGACGTTTTCGATCGCCACCAGGACGTCGTTCATCGGCCTGCCCAGTCGCGAAATCCCCTTCCCTATCATCCGGGCGGAAGGCGTATTCGTCTTGTTGCAAAGGTTAAGAGCCGATTCCACCCTTCCGTCGTGGATGTAATCCTTTATCCGGTTCATGAACGACTCGTCTTCTTTTCCCGCGCTGCGGATGACCAACAGCCGCTGGATGAATATGTAAACGGCCACTATCGACAGCACGGCCAATACGATCATGATCCATCCGCCCTTAAAGGCGAGGTCGATCAGGTTGATTTCCGCTTGCGTAGCGACGACGCCCGTTGTCAGTTCCGGCATTTGTCCGGCAGCTTGTTCTCCGATTGATTGTAATGAAAGTAAGATACCCATTGTTTTTATCCGCTTATTCTGTTAATACTGATTATTTGATTGCTTTCGCCCTTATAATTACGACAAATGTAATATATTTAGGGAATATATAAC
>JAIRZN010000013.1 GCA_031267205.1 Tannerellaceae bacterium
AATTTTGGACAGTCCCTTTGTTTCTTTGTGCGCATATGCATCGTTTAACTCTTTTGTGAGTCACCTTTTTCCAGCGAAAGAGATGGGAACAAATAAGATTATTAGTGAACAAAATTTAAACAGACTTGATAAATGACCATAACGATATTAGGAATCGAATCATCATGTGACGACACATCGGCAGCCGTGATTCGCGATGGCGTAATGTTGTCGAATGTAATAGCCGGACAGTCTGTGCATGAAGCCTATGGTGGCGTAGTGCCTGAACTTGCTTCGCGCGCACATCAGCAAAACATAATACCGGTAGTAACTGAAGTTATACGACGCGCCGGAATCGACAAATCCGAACTGAGCGCTATCGCTTTCACCCGCGGACCGGGCTTGATGGGGTCGCTACTTGTAGGCGTCTCTTTTGCCAAAGGGCTTGCCTCATCGCTCAACGTTCCAATGATTGACGTTAACCATCTGCAAGCGCACGTACTGGCGCATTTCATCAAACAGACGCCCGATAGCGACAACGCCCCTTCGTTCCCGTTTCTTTGCTTGCTGGTCTCCGGCGGCAACTCGCAAATTATCAAGGTAAGCGATTACGACGATATGGAAGTCATCGGCCAGACAATCGACGATGCTGCGGGAGAGGCTTTCGACAAATGCGCCAAGGTGATGGGACTGGGCTATCCCGGAGGCCCCGTGGTCAACCGTCTGGCCGTGAGCGGCAACCCTAAGGCTTTTACTTTTAGCAAACCTCATATCAAGGGATATGATTATAGCTTCAGTGGCCTTAAGACGTCGTTCTTGTATACATTGCGGGACCGCTTGAATGAAGATTCTGATTTTATTGAAAACAATATGGCTGACCTTTGCGCTTCGCTTCAGTCTACCGTCGTGGATATACTGATGGCGAAGTTGCTGAAGGCGTCGAACGATCTTAACATAAAAGAAGTGGCCGTAGCCGGAGGCGTATCGGCAAACACTGCGCTACGTGATGCCTTCCACGACTACGCCCTGCGTTATGGCTGGAAGGTGCATATCCCTCCCTTTGCCTTTACAACCGACAATGCGGCCATGGTGGCTATTACCGGATACTTCAAGTATATGAAAAAGGACTTCTGCCTCGCAGACGCGGTTCCCTTTTCAAAGATCACGCTTTGAATCATACGGGATGTTAACATAGTGATATGACGCCAATATGTCAGTCATGTGTTTTGGCACCTCTTTTGTGATATATCGGGCGTATAACTGAAATAAAGAAAGGAGAATTAAGATATGAATTTCAATAATTTTACTATCAAATCACAGGAGGCGGTTCAGCAGGCCGTCAACCTGGCTACCGAACGCGGGCAGCAGGTCGTGGAAGCCGTCCATTTGCTTAGAGCGGTCATTGTGACAGGAGAGAGTATCACTAACTTCCTGTTTCGGAAGCTGGGCATAAATACGCAAAATCTGAACAAGGCGCTCGACAGCGCGCTGGATTCGTATCCCAAGGTATCGGGAGGCGAGCCTTATCTGTCGAAGGAGGCTAATGCCGTGTTGCAGAAAGCTGTTGAATATTCCGGCAAGATGGGCGACCGATATGTATCGCTCGAACATATTATCATGGCTCTGCTGAGCGAACGGAGCACAGCTTCGCAGATGCTCAAGGATGCCGGAGCAAACGAAAAAGACCTTTACGCCGCTATTGAAGAATTGCGCAAAGGGAATAAGGTGACCGGCCAGTCGGCTGAGGATACTTACGACGCTCTCGGCAAATATGCCGTTAACCTGAACGAGCGCGCCCGTAGCGGCAAGTTAGACCCCGTCATAGGGCGGGATGACGAGATACGAAGGGTACTCCAGATCTTAAGCCGCCGGACTAAGAACAATCCTATACTGATCGGCGAGCCGGGGGTGGGAAAGACGGCCATAGCCGAAGGCCTGGCGCACCGTATCGTGCGTGGAGATGTGCCCGAAAACCTGAAGTCCAAACAACTCTTCTCCCTTGATATGGGCGCCTTGATTGCCGGAGCTAAGTACAAAGGGGAGTTCGAGGAACGCCTTAAGGCGGTAGTAAACGAAGTGATTTCTTCAGACGGTGAAATTATACTCTTTATCGACGAGATACATACCCTTGTGGGCGCCGGGAAAAGCGATGGTGCAATGGATGCCGCCAATATTCTCAAACCAGCTCTTGCTCGCGGCGAACTGAGGGCTATCGGCGCTACTACCCTTGATGAATACCAGAAGTATTTCGAGAAAGACAAGGCTTTGGAACGACGTTTCCAGATTGTGATGGTCGAGGAACCTGACGAAATGGATACTATTTCCATCCTTCGTGGGCTAAAGGAGAAGTATGAGAACCATCATAAGGTGCGTATCAAGGACGACGCTATTATCGCGGCCGTAAAACTATCGTCGCGCTATATAACCGATCGTTTCCTGCCCGACAAGGCTATCGACCTGATGGACGAGGCTTCCGCCAGGCTGCGCATACAGGTTGATTCCGTGCCTGAATCATTAGACGAAATAAGTCGCCGTATCAAGCAATTGGAGATTGAACGTGAAGCTATCAAGCGTGAAAACGATACGGATAAACTCGAACTTCTCAACAGGGAAATAGCTGACCTCAAGGAAGACGAAAAACGGCAGAAGGCTCAATGGAAAAGCGAAAAGGAATTGGTAAACTGCATACAGCAAAACAAAATAGATATGGAAAACCTCAAGTTTGAAGCCGAAAAGGCCGAACGTGAGGGGGACTACGGCAGGGTGGCCGAGATACGCTACGGTAAAATAAAGGAGAAGGAAACCGAGAACGCCGACATACAACAGCGCCTACGCCAAATGCAGGGAGCTTCGGCCATGATAAAGGAAGAGGTGGATAGCGAAGATATTGCCGACATCGTCTCGCGATGGACAGGTATCCCTGTGAACAAGATGTTGCAGAGCGAAAAGGATAAACTGCTGCATCTTGAAGACGAACTGCACAAACGTGTCGTCGGACAGGATGAGGCTATCGAGGCCGTTGCCAACGCCGTGCGCCGTAGCCGTGCCGGTATGCAAGACCCAAAACGTCCGATAGGCTCGTTTATCTTCTTAGGCACCACCGGCGTGGGAAAAACCGAATTAGCCAAAGCTCTTGCCGAATACTTGTTTGACGACGAAAACATGATGACCCGTATCGACATGAGCGAATATCAGGAGAAATTCAGCGCTACCCGTCTTATCGGCGCGCCTCCGGGATATGTGGGCTACGACGAGGGCGGGCAGTTGACGGAGGCCATACGCCGAAAGCCTTACTCCGTGGTCTTGTTCGACGAGATTGAAAAGGCTCACCCCGATGTGTTTAATGTCTTGTTGCAGGTGTTGGACGACGGAAGGCTGACGGACAATAAGGGCAGAATGGTGAATTTCAAAAATACGCTCATCGTCATGACCAGCAACATAGGCTCGTCGCTGATTCGTGAAAACTTTGAAAAGATGACCGCCCTGAACGGGGAAGAGACGATAGAACGCACCAAGCATGAGGCTCTTGAACTATTGAAGAAGACCGTCCGTCCCGAATTTCTCAACCGTATAGACGAGACCATCATGTTCACTCCGCTTAGCGAAGAAGAGATAGCGAAGATCGTAGGCCTTAGGTTGGATCATATCAAACAGATGCTGGAACAGAACGGTATCGTACTCAAGTTTACCGGCGACGCCCTCCGGTTTATATCCGAAGAGGGGTACGATCCCCAATACGGCGCACGCCCCGTAAAGCGTGTTATACAGAAATATGTGCTGAACGAATTGTCGAAACAGTTATTGGGCGGCAATATAGACAAGAGCCGCCCGATAACGGTCGATGTAGCGGGAAAGAATATGTCCTTCCGCAACTAATGTGTATGAACGAGCGGGAACATTCGCGGCGTCCGCATCGAATGTGCGGAGTGGCAGTCGAGGCAGCTCTTTCCGGCGTGTATTCCTAAGGGCGTGCGGTCGTCGCTGCTCCCTGCCCTGTGGCTCGAATTGGGGGCGTGGCATTGCAGGCAGAGGAGGCTGGCCGGATCTATTGCCGCAAGCGCGGACGAATCGCCTTGCATAATCGTAACAGGAGTCAGGAGGTCTGTCCTGAGATGTGTCTTATCCGCCCGCACATAGAGCGAAGTATAGGGCGCCTTATCCGACAGGGAAGTAGTGTCGGTGGGCGTCCTCCTCGTTGAGACGGGGTTGGGTGTATGGATTTCGTGGCATGAGAGGCAGGTGATGGCTGGACGCTCCGCCTGCTTTTTGTCGTATATATGCCAGTCGTCCGGCTCCCCTTCAAGCGACATGAGCGTGTGTATATCTCCTTCGTAGAACATACCGTGGCAACGCAGGCAGTCGGCATAGGGCTTCTCTTCCCTGTTATGCTCGCCGTTCATAAATACCTCCCCATACGTAAGGGCATGACCGCTTTCCAACCATCCGGCGTGTTCGGCCCTATGACATTCGGCGCATCTTAAGACCACATCCAGCATCTGCTCTTCCGTCAGGCGTATGTCAATATTTTGTTTCTCATCGAACCAATGCGCGAGAACCATTCCGCTCTTTTCTTTCAGCGAATGAAGGCCTCTCGAAAACGCCGTGCCGTGACAGTCAATGCAGCGAACGTCGGCATGTGCCGATTGCAGCCATGATTCGTGCGAGGGCGATACCTCGTGGCATTGGGCGCAGGTATTTACAGGGTCGACATAGTTCCATGTCATGTATCCGCTCAACAGAACCGACATGGCAAGTGTGGCCGTAATAAAAAAGGTTAGTTTCTTCATGATGATGATTTTATTTTACCCTTACCGGTAGTGATTAACAATGTATTCGGATGTGCGATAGGCCAACGCCATGATGGTAAGCACAGGGTTAAAGCCTCCGTTGGTGACAAGGACGCTCCCGTCGGCGATAAACAGGTTATCTACGTCGTGCACCTTGCACCATTCGTTTACGACGGAAGTCGCCGGATCGTGCCCCATCCTGCAAGTGCCGGCCTGATGCTGACCTCCGCTCGGACCGTAAAACGATGAAGGGGGCCTGTCGCCCGTATGCCGCCAGGTGCGCACGGCTCCGGCTTCTTTCAGTATCTCCTCGGCTTTGGAGGACAGGAAGCGGCAATGTTCGAAGTCCCTTGGATGCTTCGCTCCCGACAGGGCTACGACCGGGATGCCCCAGTAGTCCTTCACTTGCGGATCCACCGTTACGCGGGCGTCCCACATAGGCATCTCCTGGATAGGGCCGATCATTCGTCCCAACCGGCGGTAGTTATTGCGCTGGTAGTCCTTGTGGGCCTTTCCCCAGCGGGGCTCCCCCCAAGGGCGGGATTGAGAGAAGGCGTATGGGAGCATGTAAAATTCGTTGGCCAGCAAGCCTCCGCCTACGATGCCGGGGTTATGGTGATTGTAGTCGCATATCGCCATCGTCGCTCCAGGCCCCGACAGGTCTAATATATCCCAGTCGAACAGTCCGGAAGCTCCGGTGTAGGCATGTCCCTGGAGATTGCGCCCTACGCAGTCGCGGTTATTACCCAATCCGGCAGGATGCAGGGGCGAGCGTGAGTTGAGCAGCAGGCGGGCGGTTTCCGTTGCCGAGCCGGAGACGACAACGACGTCGGCCGTTTGCACCTGCTCCTTCCCGTCCTTGTCGAAGTAGCGTACTCCGCTGACTAATCCCGCATCGTTAACAAGCAGTTCGGCAACTACGCAGTGCGTCCTCACTTCGCAAAGGCCGGTAGCCATCGCCACAGGTATGACCGTATTTTGCGTCCCGTTCTTGGCATCGACAGGGCAGGCATAGCCACAGCAGGTACGGTTGCGGATACAGGCGGCCCGTCCGTTGTAGGCCACGGAGTTGCGTAACATAGGTATGGAGAAGGGATGCAACCCCATACGCCGGCAGACGCCTGCCAGGTACTCCCCGTCGCGGTTATACTCGAAGGCGGGCATCGGATAGGGCCGTTCCCTGGGCGCGGCAAAGGGGTTGCCGTCATCGCCGGATACGCCTATCTCCCACTCGGCCTGACTGTAATAAGGCTCCAGGTCGTCATACGTTATAGGCCAGTCGTCGAGGGTAGAGCCTTCTACGGCTCCGTAGGTTGTCTTCAGCCTGAAGTCTTCGCGCATGAAACGCCAGGCCATAGCGCCGTAGCTGACTGTGCCTGAGCCGACGCAGGCTGCGACATGATTGTAGTTGCCGTTAGCGGCGGTTATGATGTCGCGCTCGCCGTTTTCCCTTACGTGTACCCTCGGATGCTTGTCCCATGCGGGGCCGAAGGCGGAGTCGAGCACTTGCATGCGTTGCGATATAAGCTCGTCGTTGATATGGGCGTCGTATGAGGGCCAACCGCCGCGCTCGAAGAGCACTGTCTGCATTCCGGCCGTTGCCAGTACTTTGGCGGCTACTCCTCCGCCTCCGCCGGCTCCTACTACGATGGCCTGTACGTGTTTGTTCTTATCCATTTGTTAATATCGGTTTTGACCTACCACCAAGGGAAAGTCTAATTTCAACATCCTGTAACTTGCATAATGCCTGTTTCCGCCGTGACGGGGAGGGCCGTAGAAGCCTTGCATCGTATGCTCCACAAGCATCGACATAAAGGATTTAGGGGAGACGCCTTCCCAGCCGTCCGAGGCGGGGAGGTCGCCGGATTCCATGCGCTTCATAATGTCTGTTTGCACCTGAGTGGGAAGCGTTTCAAAGGGGCTGCCGTGTTCGCCTATGCAATAGGCTTGCAGCGACGCGACGCCGCTCTTGTAACGGCTTATCGTTTTGGGGAAGTAATGCGCTACGGCATTGTCGATGTAGAAGATAACTCCTGCGTCTGTGGCTCCCGGCGTATCGTCGGCCGGTATAACCTGTTCGCATAAAGCGATGAGGCAATCGGCTTCCTCCGGCGAGAACGTGCGGTAGAGCCTTTGGCGAGGGTCGGGACGGCAGGCGGGTAGCAACAGGCAGCCCGACCAGGCTACGCTTTGTTTAATAAATTGACGACGATCTAACATAACAGTATTTTATTTAAATATGAATCAGCTATCAAGTCCGGTGTCATTGTACTCAAGTCCGGTGTCATTGTTCTCAAGTCCGGTGTCATTGTTCTTGAGTACAATGTCATTGTTCTTTGGTACAATAGCATTGTTCTCGAGTACAATGCCATTGTTCTTTGGTACAATGCCATTGTTCTTTAGTCCGGCGCCATTGTTCTTTAGTACAATGCCATTGTTCTCGAGTACAATGCCATTGTACTTTAGTCCGGTGCCATTGTACTTTAGTCCGGTGTCATTGTACTTTAGTCCGGTGTCATTGTACTCGGGTACAATATCCTTTGCGTCGACCGTGTAGTCGGGGTAGAGGAGGTATTTCCTGCGCATCGCCTTGTATTTTTCCAAATCCTCCTGCCAGGTGAGGCGTATCTCCTGTTCGGTGAGGCCGGCAGTGATCTGCGAGCGCAATTCCTTATTGCCGGCCAGGAGGTCGAACCATTCGGGGCGGGCGAAGAAGGTGGCGTCTTTGCCGGCTTTTTCGTAAAAGCTAAGGAAGAAACGTAGCGTCAGTCCTCCTTCAAAGGGATATTCGCGCAGGTCGAGACCGTAGCAGGCTTTACCCTTCTGCAACGGGTTGGCGTCCATGCCGGGTATGGGTTGAGGCGTGAAGACGAAGTCGCCGTAAGCCTTATCGGGATAGCCTATCACCTGAAACGGGAAGCGGGCGCCGCGACCGATACTGACATTCGTAGCCTCGAACCATCCGAGCGACGGATAGAGGCGGACGGACTGCTCGTTGGGCAGGTTGGGCGAAGGGCTTATGGGGAGGCGGTATGCGTCGCCATGCGCCCAGTTTTTGAGGGGGACGACGGACAGGCGGCAACTATCGGTCTTCTTCTTCAGCCATCGTTCGCCGTTAATCATACGCGCAAGCTCGCCTACGGTCAGGCCGTGTAGCACAGGAATAGGGTCGAGGCCTACGAAGGACTCGAAGCCCTCCTTGCGCACGGGGCCGTCGACAAAGTCGTTAGGGTTAGGCCGATCGAGGACGACGCATTCCTTGCCGTTCTCGGCGCAAGCTTCCATAACATAGTGCATCGTGCTGATGTAGGTATAGAAGCGCGCGCCTACGTCCTGGATGTCGAAGATAACGAGGTCGATGTCGCGGAGCTGTTCCGGCGTCGGCTTCTTGTTTTTGCCGTAGATAGAGACGATGGGGATGCCCGTCCGGGCGTCACGACTGTTTCCGACAAGCTCGCCCGCCTCAGCCGTCCCACGAAAGCCATGTTCGGGGGCGAATATCTTCTTAACGGATACCCCGCGGGCGGAGAGAGTGTCGAGAAGGTGCACCCTTCGCGGAGCCTCAAGCGTTGAGGTCTGATTGACTACTAATCCGACGCGCCGCCCGTCTATGATGCTCAATATAACGTCTACCTGCTCGGCTCCCAACACAACGGGCGGCCTCCCTGCGTAGCAGAAACCCGTCGCCGCCGTGAGGAGTAAGAGGACACATACGTATCTCATGATTCGCTTCATAACTTACTCGCTTTTAATTACTCCGGCAGGATTGCCGCCTTTCAATACCTGTATAAGGACGGCCAGTATCAAGACAACAGTCACGCCTCCTCCGCAAACGGCGAACAGGCGAAGCAGCTCCGGCATCCCAATCCCTACATCCAACAGCTTAGATAAAAACGGGCGGGCGATGGCTATAAGACAACCGGCCAACAGCATCGCAGGGAGGATAGAGAAGGCCAGCTCGGACAGCTTCTGCGCCATGAACCGCCCGTTAGTCGCATACGTCGTGCCTATGCGTAGCCCATGTCTGCGGCCGCGAAAAAGGTCAAGGTGCAGGTTCAAGCAGTTGAACATTGCGCCGAACAGCAGTAGCGCGCCGGCAGCGACAAACAGGCGTATAAATATCAACGCAAACACGCCGGGAGTGAGGCTGTGGCGGACGTCGCTCAACGGCTCCATCCCAATCCCTATACGGTCGCCGGCGCCAATCCGCGAGGTGAAATCGCGCAGTAGCCCGGCCAGTTCGCCGGCGTCGGAACCGGGGTGTAGCCTGACGTACATCTGGGCGTTGAACTGCCCCCACTGCATCTCCTCCGGCAAACTTGCAATGCCCTGGAATATATCGTTAAAAAGGATGGCGTCAAACGGAAGGTTAGTGTTCGGCGGCGGGTCTTTGACAACAGCCGTTACCGTGTAAGGCGGATTAAAGAAATAAAGCGTGCTCTGCACCGGCTGACCGACGGCTTTTACAGCATCGCCGAACATACGCGCGGCTGCGCTTTCGGTAAGTACGATGTCGCCGGCAACCTGCAACGGACGCCCTGCATCGCCGCTGATAAACTCCTGCTCGAAAACCCGGAAGAAAGAGTTGTTACCGGTATTTATCGTTTGCAAGCGTATGTGCGGCAAGGCGTCGGTACTGCAATTGTTCGACTCGGCGAAAAAAACGGCGGAAGTCTCCGTTCCCGGAATATGTTCGTGCATCTTACGTTCCAGAATGCCCGGCGCCAGTTCGTTAACCTTCCCCGATAGCTTGTCCACAGCATAGATACGGTAAATCAGCGCAGCGCCGGGGTAAAAACTATCGTAAGACGTCTCATACCGAACCCAATAGAGCGCAGGAACGAAGCAGGCAATCCCGAACGCCAGCCCGAAAACGGCCGTGAGCGACCGCCTGCTGTGTTTCCGCATATTGCGCCAGGCTACTTTAATATAATGTGTAAGCATAATAAAATCAAATTTGTAATCGTAATTGGGTTTGTGACTATGCAAATATACACTATTAGGCCGTAATAACGCACGGATGGATAAAAACGGCAGGTTTCTTCCCCCTACAAGATTGTTCCCTTCTTTGAATATATTCCCGTAGAAGGAAGACGGGCATTTTTATTCGCCTGTGCATTATTACGGCTTTATAATGTATCTTTGCTGAAATAAATTTAATTCATGAAAACGAATATCGAAGAACGCTGGGGCACGCACCCCGGCGATGTGAAGAAGTATGATACGACTCAATTACGCAGGGAGTTTTTGGTAGAAAAACTCTTCGTGGCCGACGCCGTGGGGATGACCTATACGCACAACGACCGGCTTATTATCGGCGGGGCGTTGCCGGTGAAGGAATCGCTGACGCTGGGGACACCCGGTCTGATACGCTCCCTGTATTTCTGCGAAAGGAGAGAGGTCGGTATCATATGCACCGGCGGCGAGGGGAGTGTCGTCGTCGACGGCAAGGAGTATATGATGGGATTTAAAGACGCCCTCTACGTGGGTAGGGGGACAAGGGATATTGTCTTCAAAAGCGCTGACTCCGACCATCCGGCCAAGTATTATTTCGCCTCGGCTCCCGCCCACAGGGATTGCCCGACGACACAGGTTACGCCCTCAATGCGCCGCACGCGCGAGTTGGGGGCAAAGGCGACGTCCAACGAAAGGACGCTCAACCAGATTATACTCAGCGAGATTGTCGACTGCTGTCAGTTGCAGATGGGCCTGACGGAAATAAAGGAGGGCAGCGTCTGGAACACCATGCCTCCGCATACGCATTCGCGCAGGATGGAAGCTTACTTCTACTTCAACGTTCCACAGGGTCAGTCGGTATGTCATTTTATGGGGCAGCCGGGCGAGACGAGGCATATCTTCGTCGGTAATGACCAAGCCGTCATATCCCCCTCCTGGTCGATACACTCCGCCGCCGGCACAAGCAATTACGCCTTTATCTGGGCCATGTGCGGCGAAAACTTGGATTACGACGACATGGATACCTTCACGGCAGACACTTTGAGATGAGTATAAAACTATAAAAAAGATGAGAGAAACATGAGAAATCAATTTTCTTTGGAAGGAAGGGTAGCGCTCGTAACGGGCGGCTCCTACGGGATAGGATTCGCCATCGCCTCGGCCTTTGCAGGGGCGGGAGCGACAATCGTCTTCAACGACATCAACAGGGAGATTGTCGACAAAGGTCTCGAAGCCTATGCCCTCGATAACATAAAAGCCCGCGGATACGTATGCGACGTTACGGACGAAGACCGTGTGAAGGATATGGTTGCCTGCATAGAGCGCGAGGTCGGCATAATAGACATCCTCGTAAACAACGCCGGGATTATCCGCCGTGTGCCGATGACGGAGATGCCCGCCGGCGACTTTCGCAACGTAATCGACGTAGACCTTGTCGCCCCTTTCATAGTAGCCAAGGCCGTGCTTCCGTCCATGATAAAGAAGGGCGGGGGGAAGATTATCAACATCTGCTCGATGATGAGCGAACTGGGCCGCGAGACGGTATCGGCCTACGCCGCCGCTAAAGGAGGCCTGAAGATGCTGACCCGCAATATAGCCTCCGAGTACGGAGCCTACAACATACAGTGCAACGGTATCGGACCAGGCTACATCTCAACCCCACAGACAGCCCCACTCCGCGAGCCCGGCCATCCGTTCGACGCCTTCATCATATCCAAGACGCCGGCCGCACGCTGGGGGATGCCGGAAGACTTGCAAGGCCCGGCTATCTTCCTCGCCTCGGAAGCTTCGGACTTCGTCAACGGACACATCCTCTACGTCGACGGCGGTATCCTCGCCTACATAGGCAAACAACCCTGAAAGCATATGCACATTAATATATCTTATAGTATGAAAACACTTGTCTTTATTGCAACTTTACTGATGACCTCCGCCGCTGCATACGCACAGCAGGTCAGCCGGGAGAAACCGGTCGTTTATGAAATGCACGCGCCGTACGCCCCCTCGACCTACGTGTGCTACAAGCTCCCCGCTCCCATCACGATAGACGGGAGAATCTCCCCCGAAGAATGGGACGCCGTTCCCTGGACGGATAATTTTGTGGATATGATGGGCGACAAAGGCCCTGCGCCGTATCTGCAGACAAAGGTGAAGATGGCTTACAACGACGACGGCATCTACTTCGCCGTCTGGATGGAAGAGCCGCACATATGGGCCACCTTTACGCGCCACGACGCCCCGCTGTATCAGGAAAACGCCTTTGAGTTCTTCATCGACCCCTCCAACAGTACGCACAATTACCTGGAATATGAAATAAACGCGCTCGGCACGGAATGGGATCTCTTCCTCAACAAACCTTACCGCGACGCGCCCATGATTACGCTCAGCGATTGGGAATTTATCGGCATGAAATCGGCCGTACACATTGACGGTACGGTGAACGATCCCAAGGATACGGACAAGTCCTGGAGCGTAGAGATATTCATACCATGGCGCTCGCTTTACCAGGTAGCCAACCTTAGGCGCAACAAACCGGCGGACGGCGACCAGATGCGTGTTAACTTCCAGCGCGTAGAATGGCGCCTTGATGTACGTGAAGGTAAATACGTGAAAGCGCCCCTGCCCGGCGAAGAACGCATCCGCTCGCACTTCTGGCTCTGGTCGCCAATCGAGGCCGGCACATCCCATGCGCCGGAGTACTGGGGATACGTGCAGTTCACGGATAAAACGGCAGGCAGCGAAATAGTCCCTTTCGTAAAGAATCCCGACGAAGATATTCGCTGGGCGTTGCGCAACCTCTACTTCCGCCAGGCGGAATACCGCAGAGCTACCGGCTCCTACGCCACAACCATCGCGGAATTGAAGCCGGAAGAAGTATGCACGCCCGAACAAGCTAAGGCGTTAACCATGCACACCACCCCATCTTTCTACGAAATTATCCTGCCTGCAGGCGGGAAGACCTGGCACATCAGCCACGACGGATTAGTATGGCAATAACCCCCGCCCCGCCTCCCTTTTCAACAGGGAGGCGCCTGGAAGGGGATGTATTGTTTTTTTTCTTATTAAATCGTTAAAGGGAATTATATTTTCATATCTTTGTCTCGGTAATATTATCATAAATATGAGAAGAAGGTGATATTTAATAAAGAGATTATTTGCATGAAACTAAGAACGAAGACATCGTCGACAAGGGCGAACAAACAGACAGGCGAGTTCCATGCGGCCTTTTAAAATTTTTATCGTATGAAAAAAGCATTGTTCATTTTTATCATGTTTGCAATGACCTTGCAGATAGCTTTTGCCCAAAGGGGTAGGATGGTGATTATTTATTTCCATAGCGGAAGCGTTATAAAAGGAGAGTTATCCAAAGTGCCGAACGAGGAGAAATTCAGGCTTCAAACGCCTGACGGCGGCATCGTTCTGTTCACAAGCCAGGAAGTCAGGGACGTTCTCTACGAAGACGGAACAAGACCGGGCGCTAACCAGCCGCAATACCGGCAACAACAACCGCAGCAGCAACAACCGCAGCAACAATATCAACAGCGGCCGCCTCAACAACAATACCAACAGCAACAGCAACAGCAACAGGGCGTCCGCCCGCAAAACAACGGAGCAACGCGGGTAGACCCTAAAGCAGAGGAGGAAGAAATATACGACGACGAAGAAGAATACTATGACGATGATGAATACTATGACGATTCGGAGACGGAATACATTGATGAAACGCCGGCCCGTTCCCGTCAGGCTAAAAAAGAAGCCGCACCTGAGGCGCCTGACCTTAGTTTCAGGCCGGGGTACCATGGTTTTGTAGATTTCGGTTACACAATAGGGTTAGGGGATTCGACTAACGCCTTCAGCCGTATGGAGTTTACAATAACGCAAGGATACCAGCTAACGTCAGCGCTCTTTGTCGGCATAGGCACGGGCGCACACCTCTACTCCGACAGCGTCAAACTCAATAAAATCGTAGACGGCAAGCAGGTCGACAACTGCTACCTATCGTATGTATTCCCCGTCTTCGTCGATGTACGGTATAACTTCTCCAATGGAACCATAAGGCCTTTCGGAGCAATTAAGGCGGGATACAGCTTAGGCCTCTCAAAAACGTCAAGCGAAACGCTCAAAGATGGAGTGACAAGCAGGAGGACGGAATACAAAGCCGAAACGCTGGGATTTTACATAGCTCCATCCGTAGGCGCAAAGTTTCAGATGGGACCAATAGCTCTTAACATCGGAGTGGGATACACGATGCAGACGTGCAATAGCGAAACGTTCAAGGCTAACGATACTAATGTCAAGATAAGTAAGATGAACATAATGGGAGGAGTCACTCTCAAGGCCGGGTTGGAGTTCTAACCGCTTCAACCCTGCCTACGCAGGGTCTACATCATAATGAATCCGTAATTGCTTGAAAAGGAGGTGCTCGTACATGCTTGCGTGCACCTCTTCAAGTATCTCGCGGACGTGAGCCACGGCGGCTGTCGCCTCTATCTTCAGGAGAATCTTCCTTATATGAAAAGTCTGTATACGCATAACGGGCGGCGTTACAGGTCCAACTACACGCTCGCCAAGACGACTGCGCAGATTCTCGGCATAAAGAACCGACATCTCCTCCAAAGCCCCTTCGTTACGACTGCGCAGTACGATGAAAATCAACCTGAAATAAGGCGGATAGCGGAACAAGCTCCTCTCGCCGAGCTGGAGTTTAACCATCTCTTCAAACTCAAAGGCCTGAACCATGCGGATAACAGGATGTTCCGGCTGGGAGGTCTGTATGACAACGACGCCGCGCTTCTCCCTTCGGCCGGATCGCCCGCTTACTTGAGCCATCAGTTGATAGGCGCGTTCGTGGGCGCGGAAGTCGGGGAAGTTCATCAGGTTGTCGGCATTGAGGACACCCGCCACCGTGACGTTACCGAAGTCAAGCCCCTTGGAAAGCATTTGTGTTCCTATCAGTATCTGTATCTTACCGTCATCAAAGTCGGAAAGTATACGCTCGTAAGCCGTGCGCGTATGAGCAGAGTCGAAATCCAAACGTTCTGCGCGAGCCGAAGGGAAGAGCGCCGCCACTTCTTCTTCCACCTTCTCCGTACCAAAGCCGAGCATCCTTAAACCGGTATGCCTGCACTGGGGGCATTCGCGGGGGAGCGGCGTCGCATAACCGCAATAATGGCATACCAAGCGATTCTGCCTCTTGTGATAAGTCAGGCTTACGTCGCAGTTCATGCAATGAGGCGTCCAGCCGCAGCTTCTACATTCCATCATGGGAGCGAATCCCCGCCGGTTCTGGAACAATATAACCTGCTCGCCAAGCTCTAACGCCTTATTTATCTCATGAATCAACAAAGGGGAGAAAAGGCTGTCCTTCATGATTTTCTTACGCCTGAGCTCCTTAATATCCACGCTCATAACCTCAGGCGTCAGGCAGTTCCCGTAACGGGCATTCAATTTAACTAACCCGTATTTGCCGGTAAGCGCGTTATAATAGGAATCAATAGAAGGCGTGGCCGAAGCCAGGAGCGTCTTCCCGCCATGCATGTTCGCAAGTATGATCGCCACATTACGGGCATGATAGCGGGGGGCGGGGTCTTGTTGCTTGTAAGTGTTCTCGTGCTCCTCGTCTACGACAATCAGTCCCAGGTCATTAAACGGAAGGAATAAGGAAGACCTGACCCCAAGCACGAGCACAGGACTTTTATCCCTGAGGAGCCTGTTCCATACCTCCACCCTTTCGTTACCCGAAAAACCGGAATGATATACCAGCAGCTTGTCGCCAAACAATTTGGACAAACGGCCCGTTATCTGTGTCGTGATAGCTATTTCGGGAAGAAGGAATAAGACTTGCCTCCCGTTTCCAAGCACGTCGTTTGCCAAATGGGCGTATATCTCCGTCTTGCCGCTGGAGGCCACACCGTGCAACAGGCAAACGTCTTTCGTCTTAAAAACATCGTAAATACCGTTATACGCCTGCTTCTGCGCCTCGCTGAGTATACTGAACGGCTGCACGCGGCATACGGTAGACCGCAAGCGTCCAACCTCTTTTTCATATCGCTCAAGTATGCCCCTGTTAAGCAGTCCGTCCAATACGGAAGTTGCGCACCCGCTATGCTCCAGCAATTCTTTTGACGAGATTTCCTTTTCCAATTGCGGGTTCAGGGCGTGACTTAAATCCAAGTAACGCAGCAGAAGGGCCTCCTGCTTAGCCGCCCGTTTCAATCCGGCGAAAGCTTCCTGGAGGCTATCTTCATCGCGGCAGGTTTCCGACAGGCGTACAAAGGTTTGCTTCTTTGGAGTATAGCCTTTCTTCAGCTCCTCGCTCACCTCCACAGCGCCGCGCGCCATAAGGGAAGTTACCACAGGGACGACATTCCGCAATCCCGTCCTTTTTTCCAGTTCGGACAGCGTAAGCGCGGGTTTTATCCCAAAAGCGTCCAAAACCGACTGCTCGCCGGGGCGTAAAGGCGCGTCCGCCTCAAAGTCTTTATTGTATGCGACTAACGTCTCGCTCTCTAACTTCAGGCCTGAAGGAAGCGCCGCCTTATAAACATCGCCCATTTTACATATATAATAGGAAGCAATCCACTCCCACAGGCGAAGCTGCGGACGGCGGAGAATGGGTGCGGCATCAAGAAGGGCGTATATGTCTTTAGTCTCGTAATCAGGATTTAGCGGACGTTCATGTATGCGGAAAACAATAGCCGTATAATAACGCTTCTTCCCAAAATGAACGAGCGCCCTGCAACCTGGAACAAGGGCGCTCTCCAAATCGGCGGGAATACGGTAAGTATACGTATCCTCCAACGGAAGCGGGAGTATAACTTCGGCGTACTTCAATTAAAACAACAAGGCCGCAGTTACGGACATGAGATTGGATTTCCCGTTCATTACATCACCTAAGCGGCTCGCGCTGTAATCTTCCGTAAGCCCAAGCCCGTAATTGAATCCAACCTGTACTGAGTTGAAAATTTCAACGCCGGCTCCAAAATTCAATCCGGCGGCAAAGGTTTTTGATTTTATTTGCGTCTGTAACTTGTCCAAATCTCCTCCGCCGACGCGGAGAGAAACGTACGGACCGGCGTTTAAGTAGCATTTTAGTATCGGAAGCCCGAACTTCCATTTGAAATTCACCGGAATATCTAAATTATCCGACGAAATAGAGCGCATATCCGTATTTGAATACAATCCTTTTTGCGAATACAATATAGCCGCATCAAAGCCTATCCCAACGTAAGGAACCATGAATTCTACAAGCGGGCCGATCTGAAAGCCCGTCAGGTTCTCCGTTTTCAAAACATCGCTGCTGAACTTGACGGAGGCAAGATTTAACCCTCCCTTTACTCCAAAGCGTACCTGGGCGTTAGCGGTAGCCGTCCCCAGCATCAGGATAGCAATCCCGGCAAATAATAGACCTATAATCTTTTTCATATAAATAAAAATTTTAATATGCAGGTATCCCGCCTCCAGGTTTATGTTCTAAGGCGGGTTTTATACCTCTTTTGTTGTTTAACTCAATGCAAATATACATTATAAAGCCGTAATAACGCACAGGCGAATAAAAATGCCCGTCTTCCTTCCGCAAGGAATCAGCTCATTATTCATATCTCTCGCTTTTTATTCATTAAAGACTTAATCTCTGTTGATAGGAAAAACATACAGGCATCCCATCGCCGCTTACCGTAAAACGGGAGGTGTATCGTATCATTTACGGGGAATATATTCAAAGAAGGGAACAATCTGCAAAATGTTAGTAACGTATATCCTCTCCCAAAAGCCTTTTACTTCTCTCTAAAGGCCTTACTTAAGTATATAACCCTTTTACTGCGGAAAGGCGCCGGGTTTTTAAAGTATATTACCGGTTTTATCGAGTATCCTGCAAGGATCGCCGGCGATCGCGGCACATTCGCCGGCGAATGTGGTAGATTCGCCGGCGATCGCGGTAAATTCGCCGGCGATCGTGGTGCAATCGCCGGCGATCGCGACACAATCGCCGGCGATCGGTGTAGATTCGCCGGCGATCGTGGCAGATTCGCCGGCGATCGCGACACATTCGCCGGCGATCGCGGTACATTCGCCGGCGATCGTGGCAGATTCGCCGGCGATCGTAGTGCATTCGCCGGCGATCGTGGTAGATTCGCCGGCGATCGTGGTAAGATCTTCGAATATCCTGGTAAGATTATCGAATATACTGGCAGTATCTTCGAAGATGTTGGCAGTATCTTCGAGGATGTTGGCGGGATAGCCGAAGATCTTCATTGGAGAGGATTGAATGTTTTGTGGTATAAACGATATGTTGCAAGCTTATTCATTATATGAGGCTTGTTACGACGATATGGGGCTGACTCTTTATGCAATCGCGGGGGTAGAGGGGAGAAGGAGACCGTTTGCTCCGGCTTTTGTGTATATTTGCATTACAAAACATTGATTTTATGCGAACTGTTTTCCAATATTTATCCCAACCTTATCCGCCTCCCGAAAGGGGATGGAAGATCATCATTGCGGCGTCGCTGTTAGTCTTTTTCATCCTTGTTGTTTTCCAACCCTTCGGGATAGAGACTATTGACGAGGGTAAAAAGATGTGGGCATTAGCCGGATATGCCGTCGTCACCGCCCTTGTGATGGGGATACAGTACTATCTGCCGCCATTGTTGTTTCCACGTTTTTGTAGCGAGCGGCGGTGGACTGTCGGCAGGCATATTGTCAGCAACCTCGTGATGCTGGTGTTGATTGCCGGAGGGAATATTTTCTACGGATATATCTTCAATATTACATGGCAGAGTCTTAATATAGAAGTATTCCTGTCGGCCCTGCTGATAACCGCCGCCGTGGGGATATTCCCGATTGCGCTTACAACTATCCTGCAACAGAACAGGCTTTTGTCCGTATCGCTTCGCGAAGCGGGGCAGATGAACGCTTCGCTGGAGGCCAGGCGCAACAGCTACAACAGGCAGGAGGAGCGGACGGACGAGCAGCTTATAGTTTTATCGGGCGCGGGGAGGTATGATTCCTTGGAAATTCCCGCCTCCCGCTTCCTTTATATAGAAGCCTGCGGGAATTATGTGAAAGTATATTACCTGAAGAATAATATTGCTACGCAAAAGATGCTGCGCGCCACCATCAAGCAGGTAGAAAGCCGGCTTGCCTCTCACCCGTTCATCATCAAGTGCCACAGAGCTTTCTTAGTAAACATCGAAACCGTGCAGCAGATGAACGGCAACTCGCAAGGCTACCGCCTAAGGCTTAAGGGTAGCGAAGACGAAGTCCCTGTTTCCCGCGCTTATACCTCAGCCGTAAAAACACGTATAGGGCAACTTCCGGCGTAGCCGTTCGTCCCCAAAACATGCGCGCCGTCACTCGCAAAAGCGCGCCGTCACTAATCCGTGACGTATATCCCCATTATTTTGAAAGCTACTGAAGCCGCTACATCTTTGTCGCCGGTAACGAATCGTAAATTCAAAATCACGATAAAAGATGAAACGACTTTTTTTATTCCTCACGCTCCTTTTCCCTGCGGGTAGCTTCGCACAGGAGATACTGGTCTCAGGCAGGGTTGAAGACGAGGCGGCCCGCCCTGTCCCGTTCGCGAACGTTTATGTTGGCACCTCAGGAGCAATGAGCGGCGACGACGGCTCCTTTTCCTTCCCTTTTAACGCCTGCGGGAAGGATATTACGCTCAACGCTTCGGCCATAGGTTACGAATCATACAGCCGCGAGTTCGCCGCAACGGACAGCCTGTTCGCGGTAATCATACTCAGGAGCAAGGCCACCGGCCTGCAGGAGGTAGTCGTTAAGGGCGTCGGGCAACGTATCAGGGGCGGCGGGACATGGACAAACCTTTCGCCCATTGACATAGCCACTTCCGGCGGTTCCGTGGGCGACCTCTACCGTTCGATGCAGGTCGTGCCCGGAGTACAGATACAAGGCGAGAGCGGCAGGTTGATAGTGCACGGTGGCGACAGCCGCGAGACGCAGACTTACATCGACGATATGCATGTGCTGAGGCCTTATACGACCACAGCCGAGAACGCGCCTGCACGGGGGCGCTATTCGCCCTTTATGTTCGAGGGCATCAACTTCTCGTCCGGCGGTTATTCGCAAGAATATGGCGATGGCCTTTCGGCTGTGCTGCCACTATATACGAAGGACGAGAGCAGGCTTTCGAAGGCAGGCGTCAACCCTTCGACCGTAGGCATAGCCGGCGGCGGCACCAAGGCTTTCGACCAAGGCTCCGTCTCGCTGAACTTAGACTACGGCAACCTCGGCCCCTACTTCTCCGTTATGCCCAACCGCATGAGCATGACCGAGCCTTACCGGACCGCTTCGGCAGCTACCCAGTTAAGGTTTACGCCTACGGCGAATACTGTCCTCAAATCATATATCTCATACGACAGGACACAGTTTACGGAGCAAGCCATGAGCCTGTCCGAGAACAATCTCTACGTCAATACCACCTTCCGCCACACAAGCGGCAACGGCTACACGCTGTTTGCAGGAGCAGCCTTCGGCGACATGGTGCAAGACGTAGAAGGCGCCCTTCACGAGGGCGATACGTTCGAGGAGCAGGCAAGGGAACTACACCTTAAGGCAAAGGTATCCAAACGCCTTTCCAGGCTCCTCAACCTCTCCGCCGGCGCAGAAGGCTACCTCCGCCGCTTCGGCAACGAATACAGCGACAGCGCGGTAAGCAGGCAGCTAAGCGCCGCTCCCGATCTCTTTGCAGCCTTCATAATAGCCACGCTTTACCCCATACGTAACATGAACGTAGACGTATCGGCGCGTATCGAAAGCGGAGTATTCTCCCCCCGCATATCGGCCAACTACAACCTGCGCGGCATCAACCTCTCGCTAACCGCAGGCCGTTACCTGCAGCAAGTCGAGGCGGAGTACCTGTACGCGAATCCCAGCCTGCGGCCGGAAGAATGCCTTCAATACGTAGCCGGAGCCAAGTATATGCGTAACAGGAAGGTTTACCGCGCGGAGGCCTACTATAAGGATTACAGCAACCTCCCGCTCCAGTCCGCCACGCTGACCTCCGGCGGTTACGGTTACAGTAAGGGATTAGACCTTTACTTCAGCGATGACGCATTGTTCGACAACTTCGAGTACAGGCTCTTCTATTCGCTCAATCTGTCAGGGCGTAAGTCAGGCGTAGACCAAGAGATGAAAGTCCCCTACTACGTCTCGCGGCACAACGCCTCCGCAGCCCTGAAATATGCAGTAAATCCACTGAAGAGCATCGTCGGCCTGACCTGCCGTTACGCCAGCGGGCGGCCTTACGAGGGCGGCCTCACCAAGCCGTACAACAGCATGGATATTAGCGTCACATTCCTGGCTAGTCCCAAACTGATTATATACGGTTCGGTATCCAACATATTCGGCGTAAAAAACCGTTTCAGCAATGCCGGCGGAGCATTGGTAGCCCCCGCTTACGACCGGTTTATCTATATCGGCGCATTCATTTCGCTCGGCGGGAAGAGCGCCTACGACGTTTCCAATTTTTAATCATCAATAATCATCAATAAAAGACTAAACAACATGAGAACAATTGTAATTTTCGCAGCAAGCATCATTATCAGCCTCAGCGCATCAGCACAGACGACGGAAGAAATCTTCCAAAAGATCAACGTACCGATGGCCACCCCAGAGCTGGTCGCCGCACGCGCACAGTTAGAACGCCTCTCTACTGCGCCCCAGGCAAACCCGTCGGCAATGTACTACCTGGCCTACGCCGACCTTGAGCTATCCTTCCGCGTGGGAGATGACAATCAAAAGGCGCAATACATCGAAGAAGCGCAAAAATACCTTGATAAGATCAAGGACGTCGACAAGTCGGAAGTCGAAACCCTGCGCGGCTACTCCTACTTCGCCCTTATGGCCATCGACCCAAGGACGAACGGCCCTAAGTACGCCCCCGACATCATCTCATGCTACGAAAAAGCATTGAAAGCCAACCCCGTCAATCCGCGAGCGATACTGCTCAATGCAGTCTTCAGGAACAATATGGCCAAGTCCATGGGCAGGCGCTACAAAGAGTTTGAGGCGGACGTCATACGCAGCAGGGAACTCTTTGCCGCACAGGATACGACATCGGCGAAACCATACTGGGGAGGCATGCTCCTCGATCGCTTCGCAGGAGAATAATAAATTTTATTCGTTTGGGTAACTTTTCCATGTAATCATTTGGATAAAAGAAAAACTTGTTTACCTTTGCAAACGAAAATGAATTTATTGCGAAAATAGCTCAGTTGGTAGAGCATAACCTTGCCAAGGTTAGGGTCGCGGGTTCGAGTCCCGTTTTTCGCTCAAATCCGCCTCTTATTTAAGTCCGCCCCTCATATGGTCAGTCAAATCCTGGAATTTCTGAAAGAACTGGAACATAACAACAATCGCGAATGGTTCCAGAACAACAAAGAACGTTACAACGTCCTGCGCGAAGCTCATGTAGACATTGTCCGGCAGTTAATCAACCGCATCGCCCTCTTTGACGGAGAGGTCGCCGGAGTAGACGTAAAAGACTGCCTCTTCCGAATCTACCGGGACATTCGCTTCTCGCCGAACAAACAGCCCTACAAGACACACTTCGGCGCCTATATAGCAGCGCGCGGAGGCCGTAACAGCGAACGCAGCGGCTATTACCTGCACCTTGAGCCGGACAACTGCCTCCTGTCGGGAGGAATATGGATGCCGCAACCCAAACTGTTGAGGAAACTAAGGCAAGACATATACACCCACATAGACGAGTTTGTCGCCATACTGGAAAACCCTGACTTCAAAGCCTTATACCCGACGCTGGAAGGCGAAGTGCTGAGGCGCATCCCCTTCGGCTTCCCCATTGATTTTAAGTACGGCAAAATACTTCGCCACAAAGACTTCTGCGTAGCCGCAAACAAACCCGACAGCTTCTTCCTGCAGGAAGACTGGATAGCGCAGGCCGCATCCTGTTACGAAACGCTGCTCCCCTTCACCCGCTTCCTCAATTACTCCGTCGACGAATACTTAGGCGCAGACTTCCTTTGACGCATCCCGCTTCGATAATACCTATTTATAGGTATTGAGTATAAAGGCCCGTAATCATACATTTGCAGATTAATTTTTTGTAAATAAATGATACTGTCAGAGCTTCACACCGGCGAGAAAGGCGTCATCGTCAAAGTAACAGGACGCGGAGGTTTCCGCAAGCGCATCATAGAAATGGGATTTATCAGGGGAAAGGAAGTAGAAGTAATACAGGACGCCCCGCTCAAAGACCCCGTCCACTACAAGGTAATGGGATACGACGTCTCGCTGCGCCGGAGCGAAGCCGCGCTGATAGAAATAGTAAGCCTCCAGGAATTTACAAAAGAACAACAATCAGCCGCCGGACATAACGCCCCCCACGCCGTCGTCCTGCCTGAACACCTCCACTCCATAGCAATAGAAAAGGGCAAAACCATCAACGTAGCCTTAGTAGGCAACCCTAACAGCGGGAAAACAACATTGTTCAACCATGCCTCAGGCGCCCACGAACACGTCGGTAACTACGGCGGCGTAACCGTAGACGCCAAAGACGGCGTATTCCGCCAAAGCGGATACACCTTCCGCATCGTCGACCTGCCGGGTACGTATTCCATATCGGCCTACTCCCCCGAAGAACGATACGTGCGGAGGCACCTCAACGAAGCGCGCCCCGACGTGGTGATAAACGTTGTCGACGCCTCCAACCTGGAACGCAACCTCTATCTCACAACCCAACTCATAGACATGGACGCACGCATGGTCATAGCCCTGAATATGTATGACGCCATGCAGAAACGCGGCGATACGTTCGACCACGAATTCCTGTCACGCATGATAGGAGCCCCCATTGTGCCGGTCATAAGCAAGACGGGCTTCGGCATCAGCGAACTCTTCGAGCGCGTCATCAAGGTATACGAAGAACAAGACCCCGTACTGCGACACATACACATACATTACGGCGAAGACATCGAAAAGGCTATCACCATCATGAGACGTTCGCTGAAAGTAAACTGCAACATCGACAAGGGCCTGTCCAAACGCTACCTCGCCATCAAACTGCTCGAAAGAGACCCCGAAATGGAGACCTTCGTCAAGGGACTGCCCGGAGGAAACGCCGTGCTGAAGGAACGCGAAGAATGCGTGCCCCAAATAGAAGACATAATGCACGAAGACAGCGAAACGGCCTTCACCAACGCACGCTACGGCTTCATCTCCGGCGCCTTGCACGAAACCTTCGAACCGGGCAAGATACAGCAGATGAAGAGCACAGGTATGATAGACCTCCTTGTCACCAACAAAGTGCTGGGCTTCCCTATCTTCTTATTCTTCATGTGGATAATGTTTGAAGCTACCTTCAGGCTGGGCGCCTACCCAATGGATTGGATCGAAAGCTTAGTAGGCTGGATAGGCGGCCTCATAAACGCCTATATGCCGCCCGGCCCACTGAAAGACCTGCTCGCCGACGGCATAATCAAAGGCGTGGGAGGCGTCATCATCTTCCTCCCCAACATACTCATACTCTACCTCTTCATCTCCTTCATGGAGGATTCGGGATACATGGCCAGGGCCGCCTTCATAATGGACAAGATAATGCACAAAATGGGACTGCACGGCAAATCATTCATACCCTTAGTCATGGGATTCGGATGCAACGTCCCCGCCATCATGGCCTCACGCACAATAGAAAGCCGCAACAGCCGCATGATCACAATGCTCGTCAACCCCTTGATGAGCTGCAGCGCACGCCTGCCGGTATACATCCTCTTTACCACCGCCTTCTTCCCCAACAGCGCAGGCCCCGTCATGCTGGCGCTATATGCAACGGGTATACTGCTGGCGGTTGTCATGGCGAAGCTGTTCAAGCGTTTCTTGTTTAATGACGAAGACATCCCCTTCGTAATGGAACTCCCGCCCTACCGCATGCCTACCGCCAAATCGGTGCTGATACACGTATGGGAAAAGGGCAAGCAATACCTCCGCAAAATGGGCGGAATCATACTGATCGCCTCAATCATCATCTGGTTCCTGGGATACTTCCCCCTACAACCCGAACAACAAGACGCCTCCGTGCGCCAGCAAAATTCCTACATAGGACAAATCGGACAGGTCATCCAACCCGCCCTCGCACCATTAGGATTCGACTGGAAAATAAGCGTCAGCCTCCTCACCGGAATGGCCGCCAAAGAAGTCGTAGTCAGTACCATGAACATCCTTTATACAGGCAAAGCCGGCGACGAGGAAACAACCGACCTGGTCGACCGCCTCCAACAGGACGCATCACCCGACGGCTCATTTGTCTTTACCCACCTGACGGCCCTCAGCCTGATGCTCTTTGTCCTGATTTATTTCCCCTGCATAGCCACCGTCACCGCCATAGCCAAAGAATCGCGCTCATGGAAATGGGGACTGTTCGTCATCCTGTATACATGCACGCTCGCATGGTGCGTATCCTTCATTGTCTACCAAGCAGGAAGCCTCCTCGCCGGATTATAACAAAACCAAGCATGTTACAGGAACTGACAGTCTATATCATAGGAATCATAACCGCCATATACGCCGGCTACAAAATATTCCGCCTCCTCAAACCCGGCAAACATCCCCCCCAATCCCCCTGCGACGGATGCCGCGGATGCATCAAAAAACGCCCTGAAACATAATCGCAACCGCAAATAGGGATTATGTATGGCCCGTCCTCTCCGGCAGATTGGAATGTTCTAACTTATTCGTTTCAGCCAACGTTCCGCACGGAACTTGCCGGTATAGCTGTCTGTCGACTTCCATACCACCCACGCTTTGCCCACAATATAGTCGCCCGGCGTCAAACCCCAATAACGGGAATCCAGCGAATCGTCGGCATTGTCGCCTGACATGAAATAATAGTCTGATTCAAAGATGTAGGTACGGATAGGGCTATTGTCAAGGTATACGGTCGAATCACGGAAAGTCAGCTCGCCTTTCGTTTCCCGCTCTATTAGCTTCTTATATAAGACATAGCTGTCGCGATTCATCGGGATGACATCGCCACGGCGGGGGATATAGAGGGGGCCGAAGCGCAGAGCGTCCCAGCCTATAATCGAATCGTTGGGGAAGTAGTTAAGGGCAGGCTCGAAAAACATATCGCGCAGGCTGTCCCTCAGGTGGGCGATATGCTCGCCATGCCATGTCCACAACTGCCCGTCCGCACCCTTCACACGGTAACGTCCGTCTTCTATCAGCAGGCTGTCGCCGGGCAATCCCGTACAACGCTTGACGAGGTACCGGAGGATATGCATCTCCATCCGCTCTCCATTGTTAGGATAAGGATTGTTAAAGACGACAACATCGCCGCGACGAACCGCCCTCAGGCCGGGCGCACGGTGAATCGCCACCTGCTCGAGGCGCAAGGCCGGCAGTATATTAAACAGCCTCGCGCCAAAGGTCAGCTTATCAACCAGCACATAGTCGCCCGGTAATATGGACGGCGACATCGACCCCGTCGGCACCACAAAGGAAGCAAAAACAAACACCTGCACAAGCAGCCAAGCCACCGCCGCGACGCACGAGTAAAACGCGATATTAACGCCGGTGCGGAGTATGATGCCCTTCCTGCTCATCGTGGAATATCAATCAAGCTCCAGGTAGCCGAACTGCATCTCGTCGTCAAGACTTAAAATGATGCGGTCGTTTCGTTCATCGTAGCAGAAGTCCGATATATGCAGGCCCGTTTCCAAGGTTTGGATGTAGTCGCCGATAATGTCAAAGACAAAGAGTTTACTGGGCTGAATTGATTGCCCTTTTTCGTTAAGAATGTCTTCTCCCCGATATGTCGCGTAAATCCTGTCGCCGCAGAATACAACCTTGCCGTAATGATCAAAGTTCGGCTTTATATCTTCGTTCCAGTCCGGGCCGTAAATGTTACGGATTAAATCGCCGTCGAGGTTGCAAACAGTCATTAAATCGTGGTTATAATGATATTCCACATATATACCGTGCTCCGTTGAAGCGACAACGTTGCTCCGTTTCCTACCCGTAATTTTTGGATTCTCATACGGCATAAGCTCAATATCGCCCGTGAGCATATTCATTTTACCAACAGTAGGCTTAAAGTTGTTTGTTCCTATGGGCTGTATAATTTTGCATATAGAAATGGAGTCATTGACAATTTGATAATTATCCGGAAATATTGTTTCATCCATTTTCATCTTTACTTCCGGCACATAAGAAGGATTGCTCAATACGCTGTTCAGGTCGTAGGAGAATATCCTGTTCTTTCCGTGGTCGTTCACATAAAACTTACGGCGGGCTTCGTCGACGGCGATATGTCCCATATTAGCTATTTCATTAGGCCCCTGCCCTCTGTTAGCAATGCCGGTTATATATTCAAAACTATTCCTGTCAAACAGATGGATAAGTTTATCGAAAGATTTAAACTCTTGAATGATCAGGTAATCATCCATTAAGTATAACCTGTTGGGCATACCTATAAGCGGGTCGTCGATTACTATCTCGACCACCTTATCGCGTACATTGATAATATTGTTGCGCGCCGTTTGATACTTCTCCGTCTCTGTGGAGA
>JAIRZN010000092.1 GCA_031267205.1 Tannerellaceae bacterium
AAGTTTTTCGTTAAGTTCTATAATGTTATATTTCTGCATATTAAAGAAATGTGTAAATTCTTAATTACGTAATGATACTGCCTTGAGCATATATGCATGCACAATTAATTTTATTTGTACGTGTATTTATTGATGTTTTATAACCGGATTGTTCAGCCAATTTGAATGATCGACAACATATCTGCGGAGTAATTGGTGCAAAGATAAAAATATTTCACACACTAATCACATTCTTACTGAAAAATATTCACTGATAATATGTATCTTGTCGTTTTGTCTACGCCGAAACGGTCGTCTATTCGTTCGCCGACTATCCATACAATATTATCTTCGCTGCATAGGAGCCAGGCTTGTTCTTTGTCTACCATACTGTATTTGTGGTCGGTAAAATAATCGCTTAGTTTCTTGTGTCCCTTCATGCCGAAAGGTACGAACCAGTCGCCATGCTGCCACTTGCGCAGTGTAAGGGGGAATTTTAATTTGTCATAGTCGAGCCATGCGGTAGACTTGTTTCCCGAAGGGCTAAACGATTCGTCGGCAATGGTCTTAGTGAAGGAAAGATTTACAGGCCCACGCCATACGCCTTCTTCGTCGTCTATCGTGTAAGATATTGCGTTTGTTTCTTCGAGAGGCGACAGCAGCAGTGTGTTACGGTCTTTTACCAGCCGGTGCGTAGGCGAATAAAATATTTCACCGGATGATTCCTTGTGCAAAGCGGCAAAGATGTTCTCTGTTACCGTGCGGGTAAAATGGAAAGGGCTGAGCAACTCGTACAGGATTGTATCGGGCGAAGGCATTTGAAGCAGTTCCGCGATCGAAAGGTGGTTGTTTTCTTTCATTACTGTCGTTCTCGCTTTGTCCACAACGGATTGATAGATGGTTTCCGCGGCGGACAAATGTCCGGACGTGCGGGCAATGGCTTCTTTCACTGACGGATTAATGTTTTCAAGCAGCGGCAGCACGCGAAGGCGGATAAAGTTTCGCACGTAGATGTCGGACTGGTTGCTGCTGTCGGTGACATACGGGAGTTGCTCGCTCGTTATCCATGCCTCTATCTCGTCGCGTCCGACAGATAGCAAGGGGCGGACAACAAAACCGTTTTTCGGGCGCATTCCCTTCAATCCCCTGATGCCGGAGCCGCGTATAAGGTTTATTAACAACGTCTCTACATTGTCGTCGCGGTGGTGGGCTACCGCTATCGCCTGCGCGTCTGTTTGCAGGCGCAATTCCTCAAACCGGCGGTAACGCAGTTCGCGCGCTGCCATCTCGATGGATATATGCATTTCGGACGCATACCGGATGGTGTCGAAATCTGTCTTGAGGAATGGAACGCCTAAGGTATTTGCAAAGTTTTTCGCAAAGTCTTCATCTCTGTCTGATTCTTCGTTTCTCAAATGGAAATTACAGTGTGCGGCGATACATCGGTAGCCTAATCGCTCCAGTATTGTCAGTAGCGCGACCGAGTCTTTTCCTCCGCTTAGACCTACGACAACCGGTTTTTCTCCGGACAATAAGTGGTATTTATGGATGTATGTGCTTACAATGGACAGCATTTCAGACTCCTGCGCCTGCCAATTCGGGGTCGATCATGATACGGCCGCAGTATTCGCATACAATGATTTTCTTGCGCAGTTTGATGTCCATTTGTTTCTGGGGTGGGATTTTATTGAAGCAACCGCCGCAGGCGTCGCGCTGGATATATACGATGGCTAAACCGTTACGCGCGCCTTTGCGAATACGTTTGAAGGCTGTCAGCAGGCGGGGCTCGATGGCGGACTCAAGCTTCTTGGCCTTTTCCCTGAGCTTTTCCTCTTCTTGCTTAGTCTCGGCGACGATCTCTTCCAGTTCGCCGCGCTTTTGTACGAGGTCGGCTTTGCGTCCTTCCATGTTTGACGCCAGGTTGCCGATTTCCGTCTTCTTGCTGCCTGAGGCTTCGCCGAGTTCGCGTATTTTCTTTTCGCAAAACTCTATTTCGAGGCCTTGAAATTCGATTTCCTTGGAGAGGTTGTCAAACTCGCGGTTGTTCCGAACGTTGTCGAGCTGGCTTTTGTATCGTTCTATCAGGGATGTGGAATCCTGAATCTTATTCCGCTGCGTTATTACTGCCGCGTCGTATTCCTTTACGTCGGCCTGATATTTCTTCAGGCGTGTCTCCAGTCCGGCTATTTCGTCTTCAAGGTCTTGTACTTCCAGTGGCAGCTCTCCGCGAAGCGTTTTGATTTTGTCTATGTTGGTCAGCATGGCCTGAAGTTGATATAGCGTAGATAGTTTATCTTCGACCGTGTATTCTTTTTCTGATAATGTTTTCTTTGACATTCTATATATATTTAACTGGATTTGAATCTACATTTGATAAATGTAGCGCAAAAGTAGGGAATTTTTTTGATATGATCTTATAAAAAATCTCTTTTGTACATATTTCGGATTCGTAATGTCCTGTGACGGCCAGCAGTATTCTGCCTTCCGTGTCGTAGAAGTCGTTATACCGGGCTTCGCCGGTTACGAAGGCGTCGGCTTTTGAATGTATGGCGGCAGGGATCAGGAAGGCTCCGTTACCGCCGCATACGGCTACCCTTTGTATTTTGCCGGAGAAGGAGGAATATTGTATGCACGGGGCTTTGAGCGCCGCTTTCAGTCGGTGAAGGAAACGGTCGGCGTCTTCGCTTACGGGCAGTTCGCCTACGATGCCTGTGCCGGCGGCCCAGACGTTGGCAAGCGGATACAGGTCGAACGCCGGCTCTTCGTAGGGATGGACGCGCAACAGGGCGTCGACCGCTGCGTCCTTCCGAAAGGCGGGGAGTATTGTTTCGATGCGCGTCTCTTCCTCGCTATGCATCAGGCCCGGCTCTCCGCAGAACGGATGGCAACCGTCGCCCGCACGGAAGGTGCCTTCGCCTTTCAGGTTGAAACTGCACGAATCGTATTTGCCCACCTGTCCGGCGCCGGCGTCGAACAGGGCTTGGCGCAGGCTTTGCGCGTGGATTGAGGGAACGAAAACGACCAGCTTCAACAGCGAGTCCCGACACGGACTCAGGACGCTCATCCCTTCGAGGCCTATGATCTCGCCCAGCCGGTAGCTCACGCCTTCGGGACAGGTATTGTCGAGATTAGTGTGGGAGGCGTAGACGGCAATATCATGCCGGCAGGCTTTTATCAGGCAGCGTTCCACGTAGGTCTTGCCCGTTAGCGACTTAAGCGGTTTGAAGAGCAGGGGATGATGCGATATGACAAGGTTGCAGCCCTTGGCGACGGCCTCGTCGATCACGGCCTCCGTAACGTCGATGC
>JAIRZN010000094.1 GCA_031267205.1 Tannerellaceae bacterium
CCCTTGAGTTCAAACCCACGGACTACGGCAAGATAGTAAACATCGCCCTGCGCTGGGAAAACAACCGCGGCGCAAAAGGCCCCTGGAGCAAAGTCATAAGGACGAACGTCCCGTAAAAGCGGAGCGTTGTGTTTTCTAATTGTAAGGGCGGGCATTAGTGTCCGCCCTTTTTGCGTGCTGGCGCGGGCAGCGTAGAGCCCGCGTCAGCGGGAAATGTAGGGGCGTCCCTCCCGCTGGCGCGGGCTTGCAGCCCGTGCCCACCGCGTGAAAAAACACAAAGTGCGCAACCAAGCTATCGGCACGGGCTACAAGCCCGCGCCAGCGTGGGTTATTCGTATTCATGTCCCAAAACGAAGAGGGCGCCACGAGGGACGTCCCTACATTTCCCGCCGGCGCGGAGGGGCGTCTGGGGCTTTCCGTAGGGGATTCAGTCGGAATCGGAAAGGAGGGCGAGGAGGCGGGCGGCTTGGAAGGAGGATGTGTAGGCGGGGATGAGGACGGAGCGGCGGCGGCTTATTTCTTCCTCCGTGAAGGGTGCGCCGAGCAGTTCGTGGCAGGCGGCGACCATTTCGTCCGCGCCGTTGGCGATGCGGCAAAGGGCGTCGAGTCCGCTGCCTGCGAGCATAAGGTTATCGGCTACGACGTGGCGGCCGGAGAAGAGGCTCTTGAGCAGCTTCAGCTTAAGGCCCGTGGCCTGGAAAGTCGCAAGCATGTTCACCTGCGCCTCGCTCACGAGCGTGTTAATTTCTTCTTCCGAAGGATTGGCTACGACCGAGATATGCGGGTAACGGGCGGCGGCGCGGAGTATGCGCTGCGAGGGATTCATCCCGGCTACGATGCAGGGCGCCGCTAAGCGCGGGAACACTTCCCTGAGGAGGAAAAGCGCCGCCCGCTCGTTTTCGGGCACGGAAAGTTTGGCGTGGTAAAGGACGAAGTCCGAACGTCCGGCCACCGACGTTATGCGCTCCCCGGCGTGGAAGGCGGGCATGAAAACGGTGCGTTTCGAGGGGAAACGGCGGCCGAAATATTCCGTATCCGACAGCGAGATGCCCAGTATGATGTCCGCCGAGTTTATCACCCTTTCGTAATGCTTGAAGCGCAAGGCCTCGAGGTAGTGAAAGGCTTTGGCGAGCGGCTCGCGGCAGGAGCGGGCGAGGTGACGGTAATAATCGTGCTCTATATTTCCGGCGCGGAAAATCTTCAGGCGGGTCGCTATCCGCGGGTCGGCGAGGTGGTAACACGAATGCAATCCTTCGAAGAGGATCGGGCTGTTGTCCGCGAGCAGGTTGTGCGCAAGCCCGTCGCCCTTCCTGCCGGCGACGTTATAAGGCAGCGCAGACAAGTTAGTCGCCCATCCGGTGCGGCGCTCGTAGTAATACACCTTCTCGCACAACTCCTCCAGTTCTTCCGCCCGCTGCCGTTCGCCGGCGAAGCAGTGCAGGACTATCCCCACGCCGAGGCTGTGCAGAGCCTGCAGTTTGTAATAAATATCAATAACTCCCCCGTAATCGGGAGGATAAGGGACATTAAGCGCGATGATGTGCAGGCGTCTATTCATTGGCGAGGCTGTTTAGCAGGCGCATGAACTCTGCGGCCTGTTCGCGGCGGGAGAAAGCTTCGGTAATTTCGCGCCGCGGCTCTACGGAGGTGTATCCCAGACGCTTCCACCGGTCGAAATAGTACCGTATAAAGCCGCACACATCCTCCACGCTACGCGCCGCGACGCCGGAATGCGAGCTTAGGATAAGTTCTTCCAGGAAACTTTCGTCGCTGCGCACCAGAAGCAAAGGTTTCTCTACGGCGAAGGCCTCAAAGAGTTTCGTACTCATGATACCCTTCGGGCCATTAGCGTCCGCCTTGTTTGCAAGCTGGAGAAGGGCCGAGCTGCGGCGCAGGAGGTCGGGCACCCTGTCGGCAGGCACGTAAGCGGAGTAATCCATGTAATCCCCGACGCCGTAACGCTCCGCCAGGATACGGAAGAAGCGTTCCGAGGCCGTGTCGGTGTACCATCCGACGCGGAATTGGAGGGGATTGATCACGCCCTGTCCCGACAGTATCCCGACGGCCTGGAACACCCATTCGGGATCGCGCACGCCCGGACTTATAAGCCGCCCCGTGTAGGTGAGGCGAAACTGGGGTTCGGGCGAGGGGGAGGCCGGGTAGAAAAGCTCCGGGTCGTAGCCGTTGTAAATAAGCCGAACGTGCGGATTGAAGAGCTTCATCCGTTCGACGTGCCACGGCGAGACGGTCGTTACGCAGTCCGCCTGCCTTAAAGCCCTGTTGCGCGAGCGCAGCAATTTACGCCTGAAGGCCCATACGATCAGTTTGTCAAGCAGCGGGAAGAAGTGCGGCGGGTGAATTATGTACTCATGCGCGGGGAATTGTTCGATGATGTCGCGCGTATCGGCCACCCACGGCAGGGCGAAGCGCCGGGCAAGTTTCCGCGCAGCGGGAAGCGGGAAAGTGCGGAACGAGCTGCAAAGGATGGCCTTGAAGCCTCCCGCGCGCAGCAATTTCGCCCCTTCGCGCACCATCCGCCGGTCTTTGTAGCCGAAAAGGAAGTCCGCCAGCGCCAGCGCCGTCCACTCCATGCGCCGCGTGAGTCGGCCCTTAGAGGAGTAAAACCTGAGGTAGTGAACTTCGGCGTATCCGGCGAGGAAGGCGAAGGTAGAATCGTCGATATGTTCGGTCAACACCGTAACCTCCCACCCTTCGCGCGCCATGTACTTGCAAAGGTAGCCCATGCGAGGCGCGAAGGCCGGCGGGAAGAGGTCGCATACGATGAGTATCTTCACCGTGAGGAGAGTTGAGCGGTTAAGAAGGAGTATAAGGCCCTGTGGTAGCTGTCCGGGTCATCTTCGCGAAGCGACGAGTTATGCCAGAGCAGGGAGAGTTCGCCACCGGCCTTAGCCGTCTCCCTTATCAGTCCGAGGCAGTAATTCACAGCCTCGTTAAAGCCAAGGTCCATATATTTGGGATCGTCCAAGGTGCGGTCCATCACCGTCAGCGGATGCAGGCGGAGCGACGTCAGGCGGCGTGTCAGGGGATTAATCCGGCGAACCGGCCGGCACGTGCCTAAGCGGAATCCCGCCACATCCGCGTAACCGAGTGTAAAGTCATCGCTTATGCCCGCCGCTTCGAGGCTGTCCATGTCTTCGGGTTCGCGCGAATTGAGGAAATGGTGGCGATTAAACACGACCGCAGTCCCGGCGTTACGTTCCAAGCGTTCCCTTTCCTTTACAATGAGCGAAGGGTTGACGCCCGCCTCGTAACTGGCGTGTAGACCGACGACGGCGCCGCGTTCGAGTATGCTTTCGATAAGGCGCCGTATATCGCGGTTCCGCAAGCTGTAATGCGGCTTGTCCTCCGCAGCCCGTCCGCCTGCCTTAAAGAAAAACACCGTGTACACCTCCGCGCCGGCAACCGCTACCCGTCCGTCCAGCCCGAATATATAAGGGAAAGTAAAGAAAGGATCCCCCTCCGCAGGCCCGAACCTTCCCCGCAGGGAGGGCGCAATACCTCTGCCGTCGAGCAGGGAACGTATAAAGCCTTTAAAGGAACGGTAGAGGAAGGGCGCGTCCACATCATGAGTAAGGAACACACTCCGTATACCCTCCGCCGTCGGTGGCAGGAGCAGGCGACGGCGGAGGAGCGCCCTGTATTCGTCCACTAAGGGCCGGTGCAGGAAGCCTCCCCTGTACGGCAGCGATTCCTTGCCCGGGAAACGGCCGTGGACGTCGCGCACTTCACGGCGCACCATTTCCTCGTATCGCGTAAGCAGGAAGTAAGCGCTCGCTATCAGGTCGGCATAGATAACCGTGACGCCGTCCGCCTGTTCTTCCCTCGCCTCGCCGAATAAGAAGGGCAAGCCGTCTATTTCGCCGAGAGGCAAGGAAGGCAAGGACGCGGCAGTCCCGTACACCCCTTCATCAAAGAACCCCGAAGGGACAATGACGAGCTTGTAACGGGAAAAGAGTTTCGGGTCATCCGTATAGCCGACGGCGTGGGGGCCGTCCGCCGGGCCGTCCTCGCCGAGGAGGAAGCCGATAAGGTAAGAGATAACATCATTCATTTTCCGAAGAGGGGATCGCCCGCAAATAATTTAATCATCAATCTGTTCCACAAGCCGACCTTCCCCCTGCTCAGGGAGAAGTAAGGCGTCTGCACCGCGCCGAACTCACGAAAGAAACGCTCTACGCCGGGCATCATTGAGCCTTCAAAATCAAAGAGAGCGGTATACTCCGCGACATTGCGGACAGCCTGCCACATGACAAGGGCCTGCGCTCCCGAATCACGCAGGAGCGGGTCTGCGCCGCCTGCGATATAATAGGCCGAGCTATCCTGCCAGACGATAAACACTGCCGCATGCAGCCGCTTCCGGTCATCATACCCGCCCCAGATGTCGCCCTGTCCGCGGGCGATGCAAGCGTCGATCAGGCGTTCCAGGACGCCGGCGTGCGGAGGCTTACGTTTTTGCCGCGCGAAAGTCAGCGCGTTGACACGGAGGAAGTCGTTCTTGGGGACGCCGCGCTTCACGGTGAGGCGGTACTTGTCCTGCGCCTTCTTGATATGCCTACGGGTATTCAGGCTCATATTGTTCCATAGGCCGTCGGCATCCTTTATATTATGCAGGAGGTAAGTATAGCGCGTAGTCTGGCGGAAGCCTTCCCAGTAGAATGGCAGCCAGTCTGTCACCGAGTAATTGAAGTTTTGCATGAAGGCGACGTACCGCTTCAGTTCCGGGATAAAGGACTTGCTTGTCTGCCGGCGTTGGGACAGGGAGGTAGAGTATTTCGCATCGCCTGCCTCAGGCCCGAACCAAGGCCCCATCGTCTGCGTATAGGGGGGCATGGATATGATCTTGGGGACGGGCAGGTAAATGGGCAGGGCGGCGCGGATATTTCCTTTTTTCTCCTGTAACAGGACATTCCACTTCTCCGCCCCGCAGACCGTGTCTAACCACCAGTCCTGCGAGAAGACGGGGATAGACGGCTCCGTCCGGCAAAGGGTGCGGTATTTGTCCTTGTCGGTCAAGCTTGGAGGGCCTCAAAAATAAGTTTGGATAATTCTTCGGCGAGATCGGGGTGGGCGGCGATGAATTGCTTGGTCGCTTCCCGTCCTTGTCCGAGTTTGCTGTTATTATAGCTGTACCACGAGCCGCTTTTCTTGATGATGTTGAGATTTGATCCCAGGTCTACGATTTCTCCCAGGCGGGATATACCTTCGCCGAAAAGTATGTCGAACTCCGCTTTGCGGAAAGGGGGAGCTACTTTGTTCTTGACTATCTTCACCTTCACCTGGCTTCCTTTCACCTCGTCGCCGTCCTTGATTTGTCCCGTGCGGCGTATGTCGACGCGTATGGAGGCGTAAAACTTCAAAGCGTTTCCCCCTGTTGTCGTTTCGGGATTACCGAACGTAATGCCTATCTTATCGCGCAACTGGTTGATGAAGATACAGGTGGTATTCGTTTTGCTTATTGTTGCCGTCAGCTTGCGCAAGGCCTGCGACATGAGCCGCGCGTGGAGCCCCATCTTGCTGTCGCCCATTTCTCCTTCGATTTCCGCCTTGGGCGTGAGGGCGGCGACCGAGTCGATAACGACAATATCTATGGCTGACGACCGGATCAGTTGTTCGGTAATCTCCAGAGCCTGCTCGCCGCTATCTGGTTGCGACATGTAAAGGCTGTTGACATCGACGCCGAGCTTTTCGGCATAAAAGCGGTCGAAGGCATGTTCGGCGTCTATGAAGGCGGCCACTCCGCCCATTTTCTGCACTTCGGCGATAGCGTGTATGGCCAGCGTGGTCTTGCCCGACGATTCGGGGCCGAATATTTCCACGACCCGTCCCCTTGGGTAGCCGCCTACGCCTAAGGCGAAGTCTAAGGATATTGAACCGCTGGGTATCACGGTTAACTCTACTATCGCTTCGTCGCCCATCTTCATGATAGAGCCTTTCCCATAGGCTTTCTCAATCTTGTCCACCGCTGCGTGCAAGGCCTTCAGCTTGTCGGTCTCTGCGGCCGGTTTCCCGGATTCATTCGCGTTGTTTTTTTCTGTTTTTGACATAGGTTATCTTCTTCATTTGTTATTATAATTCCAAGTCTGCGTTGAGTTGTTCATGACGGGGCAGGCCCTGTTCGTCAAGTTCTTTCATAAAAGGATCGGGGTCAAAGTCCTCGACGTTCCATACGCCCGGCTTTTTCCAGATGTTTTGCAGGAATAGCTTGGCCCCAATCATGGCGGGCACTCCGGTGGTATAGCTTACCGCCTGCGCGCCTGTCTCCTTGTAGGCTGCTTCATGGCTGCAGTTGTTGTATATGTAACAGGTCGTTTCCTCTCCGTCCTTCAGTCCGCGTATGCGGCAGCCGATAGATGTCTGGCCGGTATAGTTTTCGCCAAGGCTGCCCGGGTCGGGCAGTACGGCTTTCAGGAACTGTATGGGGACTATCTCCGCCCCGTTATACATCACAGGGTCGATGCGATCCATCCCGATGTTCTGAATCACGCGGAGGTGCGTCAGGTATTCCTGACCGAAAGTCATCCAGAAGCGTGCGCGGCGGAGGGTTGGATAGTTCTTCACCAAGCTCTCCAATTCCTCGTGGTACATCAGGTAGGATTCCCTCGGCCCTATTCCGGGATAGTTGAGCGCGCGGTGCACCGACAGCGGGTCTGTCTCCTTCCACTCCCCGTCTTCGTAGTACTTCCCGCGCTGGGTGATTTCGCGGATATTGATTTCCGGGTTGAAGTTGGTGGCGAAAGCCTTGTGGTGGTCGCCGGCGTTGCAGTCGACTATGTCCAAGTATTGTATTTCATCAAAGTAACGGCGGGCGGCGTATGCGGTATATACGCCTGTGACGCCGGGGTCGAAGCCGCAGCCGAGTATGGCCGTCAGCCCTGCTTCCTCGAAGCGGTCTTTGTACGCCCACTGCCATGCGTACTGATACTTCGCCTCGTCGAGCGGCTCGTAATTCGCCGTATCCAAGTAACTTGTCCCGCAGGCTAAGCAGGCGTCCATAATGGACAAGTCCTGGTACGGCAAGGCGAGGTTGACTACTATGTCGGGCTTAAAATCCTTCATCAAGGCGACAAGCTCGCCGGTGTTGTCGGCATCTACCTGCGCCGTGCGTATTTTCATGTTGGAGATGCCTGCCGCAATCTTGTCGGCCTTGCTTCTGGTACGTGTGGCGACCATTATTTCCGTGAAGACTCCGGCGTTGAGCGCCATTTTCTTTACAGTGACGTTACTGACGCCCCCTGCCCCGATTATTAAAACTTTTCCCATCTGTGTATCGTTATTTTTCGCTTATGCACCTGATTGTTTTGCACGCAAATATACTACAAAGACTTGAGCCGTCGCATGGAAGGGATGAGATTTTTCGTAACGCCTTAGAAATAAGCAGGGATTAACTCAATAGATAAGAATAATTTGGGCGAAGGCTTGCTTTTATGCACCCCGCCCCTACATTAACAAAGAGTGCGCCACGAGGGACGCCCCTACATTTAACCGTTTCCCGATACGGCGGGAATATGGAAAAACGGCGCGAAGATTGAAATAGTGAACTACAACGCCCCCAAGGCCATCAACTCGCTTTTTGTCTACGAAGGCGACATATACGTGACCGGAACCAGGACGGATGTCGTATCGGGAAGCACAACGATCACCGAATACAGCCAAGCGCCGCCCCTCTCCGACAGCGATGTCACCCAAAGCGCAGCCGTGAGGTCGGTCTTCGTAGCGGCGAACGGCGTCGTATATGCGGCCGGGAACAACGGCTACTGGGTAAACGATGTTGTCTGGAAA
>JAIRZN010000045.1 GCA_031267205.1 Tannerellaceae bacterium
TTTCGCAGTAGTAAAAAGCAAAACACCTTACAGGGAAAATCACCTGAATCCGTTTGCAGATTGCGCTTGAAAAAAATAATGATTATTAACAAAACAGATTCGGATTAATCATAGAATTCAGGGGGGGCACGCCCAAATTATTCTTATTATGATGGACAGACCCGTAATGTTCGCCCTTTTGATAATCCGGTGGTGCAAGTCGGGTGCAAATGAGGGGAATAATCTCTACCCGATTGTCATTTTTCTACAAGAAGAGTTGGATGATATAATAAAAGAGCATTGCCATGACTGCGCTTACCGGTATGGTAAGTATCCAGGCGGTCAATAAATCCTTTGTTACTCCCCATCTTACTGCCGAGAGGCGCCGTATGGCTCCGACGCCCATTATTGAGCCTGTAATTGTATGCGTGGTGCTGACGGGTATATGGAGTATTTCGGTGATGTAAAGTGTGATGGCGCCTGCTGTGTCGGCCACTACTCCTTCGAGTGGCGTTATTTTGGTTATCCTGCTTCCCATTGTTTTGACTATCCTCCATCCTCCGGACATTGTCCCCAGGGCTATCACGCTGAAGCAGGAGAAGGGCACCCATGTCGGTATTGAGGTTATGTCGGGGATATGGCCGGAAGCAAATAGCGCGGCGGCGATTATGCCCATTACTTTCTGCGAATCGTTAAGCCCGTGGCCTGTGCAGAAGAGGGCGGAGGAGATTAGCTGGAAACGCCTGAACCATATTTCGGCCTTGTATGGCTTTGCTTTACGCGAGACATATAGGGTCACAGCTCCCAATATCACGGCTATCAGCATGCCTATCAACGGTGCAAGAAATATAAAGGATGCAATTTTGAGGATAACCATTCCCTGTATGCTTCCGAATCCGGCGCATGTTATGGCAGCGCCGGCAAAGCCTCCTATCAGCGTGTGGGAGGAGGAGGAGGGGATGCCCAGCCACCATGTAATCAGGTTCCATACGATGGCGGCGATAAGTCCGGCAAGTATAACGTTCAGGGTGATAAATTGGGGCAGCACTGTCTTGGCTACGGTGTTGGCGATTCCAAATTCGCCGATGATGTATTTAGCGATAAAGAACGCCACGAAATTGAAGCACGCCGCCCATATAACGGCTTGGAACGGCGTTAATACTTTAGTAGATACGATTGTTGCTATGGAATTGGCTGCGTCATGGAAGCCATTGATGAAATCAAAAATCAGAGCTAAAGCGATTACTACTATTAATAGTGTCATTTCCTTTTGCTTTACGAATACTTGATGATAACCGTTTTGAGAGTCTTCCCTACTGCCTGGGCTGCGTCGGCGGCTCTTTCCAGTTCGTGGAGGATGTCTCTGAGCTTGATGATTTCCACTGCGTCTTTTTCATTTTCGAACAGGTTGATGAGGAAATGTTCATACACATCGTCGGCCTTTTTCTCAACTACTTCCAACTGCATACAGTATTCTTTTATCTTGTCGGGCCTTTTCTTGAAGGTTTCGAGTTCTTCGATGGCGAGGAGCAGGAAGCCTGCGGATTCGCGTACGAGTTTGGCCAGGGTTGTTGCGCTTTCGGGTATTTGTTTGGGGTTGTAGAGCATTATACGTTTGGAGCAACTGTTTATCAGGTCCATTATATCGTCCATCGTGGATGAGAGTTCGTTTATATCTTCCCTGTCGAACGGGGTGATAAAGGTATTGTTCAGCTCGTCGAAGATTTTAGCCTGGATAGCGTCGGCTTTATGCTCCAGGTCTTTGATCCTTTTATAGTAATCCACGGCGTCGCCATGATTGGACACTTGTACACATTCGATAATCAAATCAGCGGCGGTAACAATTGTTTCACCCATCTCGTGGAGAAATAAAAAGAATTTATTCTCCTTCGGCTTTAACTTGTCAAACAAATGATTCTTCATAAACAATTACTTCATAAACAATTAATTTATAAATATTTGGAACAATTGGAATATTCGTCTGCAAAAATATAAAAAAATATCAGAAAATAACTAACGCAATGCTTCTTTCAACTAAAAAAATATAGCTCGCACAGAGCTAAAAGGGGAATAACGAGGGGGATTATCAGAATGTTATTGCACGGCCGGTTTTATAGAAGCCGTTTACCTTACGTATCGTGGAGCAGCGGAGGTAGGCGTCGTGGCAATAGATCAAGGCCTGTTCATTGGCGGCGGCTTCTTCAAGCATACGGAGTTTTTCGTCGTAAGAGGTGAGGGGGAAGGTGTCGTAAGCGGATATCCATTCCGGTGATACGCTTGCCGCCAGCGGTATGACATCGCCTGCGAATACTACCGTCTGTTCGGGCGTATTGATGTAGGACGCGATTTGTCCCTGTGTATGGCCGTCGTAGAGGCGTAAGTTTATGCCGGGGCAAAGCTCGGCGTCTTGGTCGATGAGCTTGACCTTGTCGGCTTTGTCCAATGCGCTTATGTTTTCGATGAAGTAGGAATCTTTTTCAACAGGGCTTGGGTTATGGCAGTTGTCCCACTGTTTGCGGCTTATCCAATGTGTTGCGTTGGGGAAGGCGGGCGCGAGTAGTCCGCTTCCTTCGTCTCTTAGCGTCGCATATCCGCAGTGGTCGAAATGGAGATGGGTGAGTACGACGTCGGAAACTTGTTCCGGGTGTACGCCGAGCTTTGATAGCTCGCCGGCAAGGTCTGTGAGGTCGAAAAAGCCGTAGTAGCTCAGCCGCTTCAGTTGTTTGTAGCCTGCTCCTGTGTCTATGAGGACGGTACGGCCGTCGCCCGTTACTAATGCGCTACGCATTGCCATGACACATCTGTTGTCGTCATTGCACGGGTATCGGCGTTGCCAGGCAGTCTTGGGTATCGCTCCGAACATAGCTCCGCCGTCTGCAAAAAAGCGGCCGGTATCAATCAGTTGTATCTTCATGGGTTACAATCTTCATGGGTTGCAATCTTTCCAGTCCCCGCCGTCTTTGATGAGTTGAACGAGGCGTTCCACAGCTTCGTCTTCGGGAATGTTTTTGCGGACGCATTGTTTTGCCTTGTACAGGCTTATTTTACCCGGCCCTGCGCCGACGTATCCGTAGTGGGCGTCGGCCATTTCGCCGGGGCCGTTTACTATGCATCCCATTATGCCTATCCTTAGGCCTGTGAGGTGTGAAGTGACGGCTTTTATGCGGGCTACGGTTGTCTGCAAATCATATAGGGTGCGTCCGCAGCCTGGGCACGAGATGTACTCGGCGCGCGTTATGCGCAGGCGGGCGGCTTGCAGGATGCCGAGCAGGAGATGTTCCATATCGACTTTCGCCGCACCTTTGTTGTGCATCATAAGGCCGTCGCCGAAGCCGTCGAGGAGGAGCGCGCCGAAGTCGGCGGATGCTTTTACGGTAAGGCTTTCTGGATCATCTTCCCCGTAGCTGCGGCTAAGGATGACGGGAGCGTTGCAGCCGGCGTTCATCAGGCGATGGATAGCCGCGCGCATCTCGCCGACGGGGTTGAGGTGGTTGCTGCTCAGGATGGCAACCGACGAGGCGTCTTCCGACAACAGGCTGACCGTCTCGTCCGTAAGGCTGTCGAGCGTCACGTGTACGAACTTTACGCCGGGATAGTCTTCCCTGAAGTCAGGCATCAGCACGACCGGAGGGCGACTGCCTCCTATCCTCCCCGCGCTGCGGCTTAGTCTGCGTTCCATCGCTGTATGATTCACGGCTTGCGGGGCGTCGATGCGGTTGTGGCCTTCCCTTTCGCGTATGTATTCCGTAAGGGCGCGGGCGACGGACAGCTCTTTTTCGGGGTCTTCGCTTAGCGATACGCGGATGGTGTCGCCGAGACCGTCGGCCAGGAGGGCGCCTATTCCTACGGCGCTCTTCACCCGCCCGTCTTCGCCGTCTCCTGCTTCCGTGACGCCTAAGTGCAGGGGGAAATTCATCCCTTCGCGGTCCATTTCCGAGGCGAGGAGGCGGACGGTCTTGACCATAACGACCGTGTTGGATGCCTTGATTGAGATAACGACGTCGGCAAAGTCCTCCTCCCTGCATATTTCGAGGAACTCCATGCATGAGGCGACCATGCCTTCGGGCGTGTCGCCGTATCGGTTCATTATCCTTTCCGAGAGCGAGCCGTGATTGACGCCGATGCGTATGGCCGTCCTGTTCTCCCTGCATATGCGGAGCAGGGAGGCGAAACGCCGGCGTATAAGTTCCGGCGTCGGGGCGTAGTTGCCGGGGTTGATGCGAACCTTTTCCACTTCCCGTGCGGCTATATCGGCGACGGCGGCGTTGAAATGAATGTCGGCGACGAGGGGCGTGGCATAGCCTTTATCGCGCAGGGCCTTGCGTATGCGGCCCATATTCCTTGCTTCGCGCTCGCCCTGGGCGGTGAAGCGCACGTACTCTGCGCCGGCTTCGATCATTCGTATGGCTTGGGCGACGGCAACTTCTGTGTCCATCGTCGATACGTTGGCCATCGACTGTATACGCACGGGGTTATCGCCTCCCATAGGAGCGTTGCCGATGTATACCGTCGATGAAAGCCGGCGGGAGTAGTTGAACGGGTTCATCTACCTTCTTCAGTTGGTCTTGTAAGTAAAGCGGATGTGGGACAGGTCTTCGTTGGCCTTGACGACTTTCTTCTTGAGGTCTTCCTTGTAGGCTGCAAGTTTGTCCCGAAGCTCTGTGTCTGATGTTGCGAGGATTTGGACGGCAAGTATGGCGGCGTTTAACGCTCCATTGATGCCTACCGTAGCTACCGGGATTCCGGGGGGCATCTGCACGATTGACAGGAGGGCGTCCATACCGTCGAGCGAGGAATTGACTGGGACGCCTATGACCGGCAGCGTAGTCATCGAAGCTATTACTCCGGCCAGGTGCGCCGACATCCCCGCGGCGGCGATAACCACCTTTACGCCCCTGCCCGCAGCTCCTTTGGCGAAGGCTTCTACCTCCGAGGGGGTGCGGTGGGCGGAGAGGGCCTGCATCTCGAAGGGGACTTCCATCCCGTCGAGGAATGCGGCGGCCTTCTCCATTACCGGCAGGTCGGAGACGCTACCCATGACGATACTAACTATCGGGAGCATCACAGGGATTCTTCGTACTCTTCGGCCGACATTAGCCCGTCCAACTCGGCGGGGTCGGTCATGGCTATCTTGATTATCCAGCCCCTCCCGTAGGCGTCTTCGTTGATAAGTTCGGGGCATTCTTCCAGCTCGGCGTTTACTTTCAGCACTTGGCCGGAGACGGGCATGTAGATGTCGGATACCGTCTTTACGGCTTCGAGAGATCCGAAGACGTCTTCGCGGTTGAGGGTTTCGCCCTCGGTGGATATGTCTATAAAGACTATTTCTCCTAATTCATTCTGTGCATAGTCGGTTATGCCGACGTACGCTTCGTCGCCTTCTACACGGATCCACTCGTGATCTTTCGTGTATTTAAGGTTGCCAGGGTAATTCATGTCATTAAATGTTTATAGATTAATAAATGTATACGAAGTCCGTGCAGGAAACGGCCATGGTGCAGGCGAATCCCAGCAGGAATCCTGCATACACCTGCATGGGCGTGTGTTTGTCAAGTATCATCCTTGCAGTGGCAAGCAGTCCGGCGACCACAAACGCGACGGCGAGCAGCATACAGGGGTTCAGCTCCTGCGTCCGTGCTATACCTGTTATGGCGCCCAGCAGACTGCCGGCTCCCATAGTGTGTATGCTTATCTTCCACACAAAATTGATGCACAAAGCTGCGAGGAGGGATATACATGCGCCCGTCAGCATGGCAAGTATCCAGAAGGGTAGCTGCATCTTGAACAGGTAGAAGAGGCACACCGCATTGGATGTTATGAATACGAGGTACGGCAAGGCGCGCTCGCGGCGGTTGGTCAGCTCCAGGTCGGCGGCAATGCCGTTTTTTATCATCAGTATAATAATCAGTCCGGGAACTATTATCGTACACAGGCATATCCCCACCATCAGGTACAGTTTCATCTCCAACGGATAAATATCGAGGTAAGTGAAGCTCAGGGCCAGCAACATCCCGTACATCACCATCAGCAGTGGGTGAAACACGGTGGAAATTATGTTAGCAAACAGTCTCATGCGCGATTATATTTTGATGCAAAGTTATATTTCTTTTCTCAGCCGGGCAACGGGTATCTCCATCTGTTCGCGGTATTTCGCTACCGTGCGGCGGGCTATTATGTACCCTTTTTCCTTCAGTATGGTCGCCAGCTCACCGTCGGCAATCGGTTTGCGCTTGTCCTCCGCCTCTATGCGCTCGCGCATTATCTTTTTTACCTCGTGCGAGGATACGTCTTCGCCGCTGTCGGTGTGCATGGATTCGGAGAAGAAGTATTTGAGGGGATATATGCCGAAGTTTGTCTGTACGTACTTGCTGTTGCTTACGCGCGAGACGGTGGAGACGTCATAGCCTGCGCGTTCGGATACATCCTTGAGTATCATGGGGCGCAACGTCGCCTCGTCGCCGGTCACGAAGAAGTCTTCCTGCAACGTCACGATGGCCTCCATAGTGCGCCGGAGGGTTTCGCGTCGACGGCGGACGGCTTCGATAAACCATTGTGCGGAGTCTAATTTCTGCTTGACGAACATCACAGCCTCGCGCATATCCGCCGTTTGGTTGGCTTTGTTACATTCAAAGCTGCGGAACATGTCCGCATAGTCGCGGCTTACGTGCATCTCCGGAATATCGTCGCCGTTCATGCTCAGGAATATTTCGCCGCCATGTACTTCCACCACGAAGTCGGGCGTAATCTGGCTCATGGCCGACGCCATCGTCCCCTCCCACATACTGCCGGGCTTGGGGTTGAGCGCGGTTATCTCGCGCATGGCCTGCCTCATCCCGCTTGCGCTGATGCCGAGGTAGTGTTGTATCTTGTCGTAATGCTTGCGCGTAAATTCGGTGAAGTAATCGGTCAGCATACTCACGGCCAGGATCACCGGCTGCGTCTTCTCTTTCCTGTTTAACTGAAGCAGGAGGCACTCCCTGAGGTTGCGGGCGCAGATGCCCGGGGGGTCGAAGTCCTGCACGACGCCGACGATAGCCTCTATCTCGCCGTCGTCGACGGTCTGGCCTGCCTGGAATATAAGGTCGTCGGCTATGGATGCCGGCTCGCGCCTCAGGTAGCCGTCGTCGTCAATGTTCCCGATTATGTACTCCGCAATCTTCATCTCCCTGTCGGGCAAATGCCTCAAACCGAGCTGCTGCAGCAGGTACTCATTGAGCGACTGGCTCGCCTGGAAGGGTATCTCCTCCTTCCTTTCGGCGCGTTCGCGCAATTCGCGTATCTTGTATTCAGGTATATCGTCTTCCGTCAGGTAATCGCCGAGCGAGAGGTCTACATCCCCGTCGCCCCGCGAAACGTCGGCCTCGTCGCCCTCGCCCCCGCCCTCGTCAGCCGTCGATTCCTCATAATCCGTACCTTCCTCAAGGGCGGGATTCTCCTCGAGCTCATGCTTCACGCGCTCCTCAAACTCTATCGCAGGCAATTCCAGGAGCTTTATCAACTGTATTTGCTGTGGGGAGAGCTTCAGTTGTAGCTTTTGTTGCAACTGTTGTTTCAACATGCTATATAATATGTATAAGTATTATCATTCATCCTGTTAAAAATCACGGCAAATGTACATGATAAAGCTGAAATATCACACAGGCGCACAAAAATGAGGAGGCTCCCTCCCCCTTCAGCGAAGCGTCAAGCCAACGATCCATATCTCCCGTTTTTTATTCGTGGAAAGCCCCAAAACCAGCTCGTTGGAGGAGACTTTTTTTGTGGAAAACCTCCCGCAGCCGCATTGGTTAAAACTTATTTTGTGGAAAACGCCCCGACCGTCGCATTGGTTAAAATTAATTTTGTGGAAAGCTCCCCGACCGCCACAATGGTTAAAAATTATTTTGTGGAAAACGCCCCGCAGCCTCATTGGTTAAAATTTATTTTGTGGGAAGCCTCCCGCAACACGATTGGACAAAACTTTTGTTGTGGAAAGCCTCCCGCAATGCGATTGGACAAAACTTTTTTTGTGGAAAGCCTGGGCCGCTACTTTGTCCGCGCCGCATTCCCTGTTACCCATGCGCCGTCGTTTTGGAGGAACTGGGGAACAAAGGTAAATAAGCCGCAGGCATCGGGGCTGTCGTCGTTACTTTTCATTCGGCGGCTGTTTCAAGTATCGTGCCGAAGTTTTTCCAGACCTCTGCGGCGGCGTATAGGGATTCTGCCCCGGCGGGCACGTACAGGGTGCAGCTTGATAAGTTTACATCCTTGAATACATAATACCATTCGGATATGACTAACGGTGTTGGCAGGGAAACGGTAATATCCTTTAAGCCGGCGCAAGAATCAAAGGCGTACCATCCGATGGCTGTCACCGAGCTGGGGATTGCTACCGAGGCGAGACTGCTGCAATACTCAAAGGCATTCCATCCGATGGCTGTCACCGAGTTGGGGATTGCTACCGAGGCGAGGCTGCCGCAATGACTAAAGGCATTATTCCCGATGGCCGTCACCGAGTTAGGGATTGTTATGGAGACGAGGGCGGAGCAACCGCGAAAGGAATTATTTTCAATAGCCGTCACCGAGTTGGGGATTACTACGGAGGCAAGGTTGGAGCAATAAGCAAAGGCATACCATCCGATGGCCGTCACCGAGTTGGGGATTACTACCGAGATGAGGCTGACGCAACCATAAAGTGCAGAGGGAGCGATTGTCGTCACGGAAGAAGGTATGATAAAGGATCCGCTTTTGCCGGCGGGATAGGTATGCAATAAGCTTTTGCCTTTGTTGTAAAGCGCTCCGTCCTGAGACGCCCACGATATGTTTTCGTCATCTACATTGATTTCAGTCAGCGCTTGACACGATTCAAAGGCGCCACTTCCGATTGTCGTCACCGACTTAGTGATTGTTATGGAAGCAAGTCCGGCGCAAGCCCTGAAAGCCTTTTCTCCGATAGTTTCTACCGAATTACCGATTGTTATTTCAGTGAGGGCGGCGCAATCAGCAAAGGCGAAGTCTCCAACCTCCGTTACCGAGCTGGGGATTGTTACCGAGGCGAGGCCGCTGCAATAATTAAAGGCATGACTTCCGATAGTCCTTACCGAGCTGCCGATCGTTACTTCAGTAAGGGCGTCACAACTAAGGAAAGCATAACTCCCGATTGTCGTCACGGAAGAAGGTATGGTAAACGGCCCGCTCTTGCCACCGGGACAGGTATGCAGCAGGCTTTTGCTTTTGTCGTAAAGCGCTCCGTCTTCAGACGCCCATGATATGTTTCCGTCAGCTACATTTATATCCGTCAGCATATCACAATAACTAAAAGCCTGGTCTCCGATAGTCTCTACCGAGTTAGGGATTGTTATGGAAGCAAGGGCGGCGCAAGAATCAAAAGCCCCCTCTCTGATAGTCTTTACCGAGTTAGGGATTATTACTGAGGTAAGACTGTTGCGATTATTCCTGAAAGCGCCGCCTCCGATAGCCGATACCGTATAAGTAGAACCGCCTTCCGCCTTAACGCCAACGGATGGGATGGTTACATCGCCACCCACGCCGGAGTATCCAATCAGCGTGCAGTCGGAGCCGTTCTCACGAAAGGTGAAGTCCCCGTCCGTAAAATCTGCGAATACAGGGAATGTGCAAGCAAAGCATATAGCGGTCAATAAAAATGTCTTGATTTTCATACATGTAAAATTTTGAAGTATTGTTTTTGCCGGAGTAAAACGCTCGTTTATTCCCAACAAATATATAGCATAAAATGAATTGTACAAAATCGGTTACGTTGGTAGCTGCCTGGAGACTAATCACGTGATTTCGAGTATTCGGATTTTTATCTAAATTTGCCGCACAAAAAAACTATCATGAAACGAGCATTCAAGACGTGCACACGGACGCATGAACATGACGCGAGTTCCATATGACCTTTAAAAACAAATTATGCACATATGAAAATAGCTATTGTAGGAACAGGATACGTAGGATTAGTTACCGGAACATGTTTCGCCGAAATGGGGACAGAGGTGTATTGCGTGGATGTAGACCGCGAAAAAATAGAGAACCTTAAACAGGGAGTCATGCCCATCTACGAGCCGGGGCTTGAAGAGATGGTCGTAAGGAATCACCAATGCGGCAGGCTCGTGTTCACTACCGAGTTGAAGGACTGCATTGACGAGGTCGAAGTCCTCTTCTCCGCCGTAGGCACTCCTCCCGACGAGGACGGGAGCGCCGACATGAGGTACGTCCTCAACGTAGCCCGCGAGGTAGGGCGCAACATGAACCGTTACCTCTTAGTAGTAACGAAAAGTACCGTTCCCGTCGGTACGGCGCAAAGGATAAAGGCAGTTATACGCGAAGAATTGGACAAGCGGGGAGTAGACATTGACTTTGACGTGGCCTCAAACCCGGAGTTCCTCAAGGAAGGCGCCGCCATCAAAGACTTTATGAGTCCCGACCGCGTAGTCGTGGGTATAGAATCGGAAAGAGCGGAGAAGTTGATGAGCAAGCTCTACCGTCCGTTCCTGTTGAATAATTTCCGTGTCATATACATGGACGTTCCCTCGGCCGAGATGACCAAGTACGCCGCTAACGCCATGCTGGCAACCCGTATCAGCTTTATTAACGATATAGCAAACCTGTGCGAGATTGTGGGAGCGGACGTTAATATGGTGCGCAAAGGTATCGGTTCGGACGCCCGCATCGGGAGCCGCTTCCTGTACCCCGGTTGCGGATACGGCGGTTCATGCTTCCCCAAAGATGTCAAAGCCTTGATACAAACAGGGCGTCAGAACGGCTATAACCTGCGGCTGCTGCAAGCTGTGGAGGATGTGAACGAAGAGCAGAAGGGCATATTATTCCGCAAGTTGGAGAAGCATTACAACGGCGAGTTGAAGGACAAACATATCGCCCTCTGGGGATTGGCCTTCAAGCCTGAAACCGACGATATGCGGGAAGCTCCTTCCTTAGTATTGATAGACAAACTGCTTGCGGCGGGCTGTACGGTCCGCGTCTACGACCCTGTCTCAATGCACGAAGCGAAGAGGCGTTTCGCGACGCGGCTGTATTATGCAAAGGATATATACGACGCGGTAGTAGACGCCGACGCTCTTGTGCTGGTGACAGAATGGAAAGAGTTCCGCTTGCCTTCATGGTCGGCCGTAAAGAAACTGATGAACGCCCCCTTGGTACTCGATGGCCGCAATATCTACGAAACAAGCGAATTGGAAGAGTACGGGTTTACCTATCACCGTATAGGGCGTTGAGGCGACACCCCCGCCTCCGGCCTTTCGTCAGAGGTAGGAAAACTCCATTACGGAGGGAAAGTTCGGCTCATTGAAAGGTATATAAGCTCCAAAGAAGGTGATATATACCTTCTTTTCTTTTGTGTCTACCGCATAAATATTGAAACTGTTACTTATGAGGCTGCTTGGGATGCGGTGCACCCGGTTATAAACCGAGTTCGATTCGCTGGGCGACTGGTTGCTGCAAAGTATCATCTTTTGAGGAGGAAGGATAGCGCCGGTGTTACGGACATCAAAAAGCGCAAAACAGTGAGCATGTCCTCCCAAGTAACAGACAAACTCGCCGGTGGCGTCCGAAAAGTCAAAGCCCGCATTTATACCTACCCTTTGCGGGAACAATATGTTCGGATACGTCTTGTCTATAATGGAGCGCGTGCGGAATGCCTCTATTATCTCAGGCACTAATTTCCATGTATGCACAAAATCAGCGTCGCGAAGGTATGATTCCTGCAAGGTAGCCTTCCCTTTCCAGGCGCTTTCCTGGAAGGGGAAATGCGCCAGGACAATCACGCTATGCCGGTCGCTCATTCCTTCCTTGAGGGCTACATTGCCCAGCCAGTTGATTTGCTCCTGCGAATAGATGGTATAATGCAAGGCGTCATACTCGCTTCCGGGCTGGTCTAACATATAGAGTGCAATGATACGGATCATTCCTCCTTGGGGATTAGGCACATCGGCGTAATAGTAACTCTTCCCCGGCAGGATTTTTCCCTGAGGATAATTAGTATGCCTGTTGATTGCTTCCGCCAACTCGCCTGACGTGATGTAAGCGTCTTTCCTGTTATCCATATTGGCGTCGTGGTTGCCGTAACAGGAGAAGGTGGGGATATAGTTCTCCGCATAAAGGTGATGGAAGAAAGACTCCATGTTTTCGCGCGCAATTTTCGCAGGCGCATTACTGATGTGATCTCCCGTTTCGACCATTGCATCTATCCTCAACTCCCGCTGGTTGGCGAAAACGACCGATTCGATAAGGTTGTTCGGGTGCGACGCATGATTCCCCGTTGACCACCCAGAAAGGTGAGGGTCGGAAATATGTATAAGCTTGAAACGCTCCTCCCGTTCGGACGGATTCTCCCCGTTATACATGATAAGGGAAACACGCTCCATCGCTTCAATATTATTGACGGTATAGTAGAATTTATTGTCGCCGCGCAACATATTGTCGTCGACATCATCATTTTTCCTACAGCAAACCATAAGAGCGGCAACTAAGAGCCACAGCGCATATATCCTGATATTTGTATGTAAACCGTGCATTATTATCATTATTAGTTGTTATCAGCTCCCAAATATACAAGATAAAGCCGTAATATCACAAAGATGGATAAAAACGGGAGGTTTCTTCTCCCTTCGGTGAAGAGCCAAGCCCATCCTTTATACCTTTCGTTTGTTTATTCATTAAGCGCTTATTTCTATTGATATGAAAATACACTTGACGTGCATAAAGACAGTGTCTTTTGTGCAGTTTATGATGGGAAGCAATGTGCAAAAGTAGAGAGTTAAAGAAACAACCGATTCATAAAAAAACAGCGTGAAAAAATTGGACGGTTAAAAAAAGTCATACCTTCGCGTATCCGCAATCAGGCGCTATGTAATACCTGTATTTATCAATGGCTTTGTCCGAGCCCTTCCGATAATGGAATTGTTATTGATCGCCTGAATCTTTGTCATATAAGCAATAAATAAAAAAAATACATAATGAAGAATGCAACTGCAATTTTAGCAACTATCCTGTTTGTAACGGCAGGATTCGCAGGATGTAAGCCATCCGGCGCCACAAATGATGACCTTATCACGGTCGACGTTACGGCAAACTACCCAAAGAAGGAACTCATCCTTCAGGATTGTTTTGATGTGGAATACGTTCCGCTGGAAACCACGGACGAGTTTATTACCAGAGCTAATATACAAACCATTAGCAAGGA